>JAQULN010000160.1 GCA_028718575.1 Candidatus Krumholzibacteriia bacterium
CCTTTCAGTATTGCGGCTTGAGCGAAACCAGATAGTCCGCCACCGCCTCGGCGTCGGTATGGTTGAACCGGAAATGCGGCATCGGCGGCCGCGCCTGCTTGCCGTCCGGGTTGACGCCGGTCTCCAGGAACTGAACGAGCTGTTCGCGGGACCAACCTGGGAAACCGCCGGCGATGGGCGGGGCAATGGCGATCCAGTCGGGCACCGGAACCGTGGGTTCGAACACGATCCTGGCGCCCATCAGATGGCGCTCCATCATCGGGCCGTGCGGTCCCATGGGAGTGTGGCAATCAACGCACATGCCAATGTTTTCAGCGAGATAGCGTCCGTGTTCGAGTGTTGGTGTCCCCGCGCCGGCGTCGCCCGCGGGGCGGCAACCGCCTGCGCCGATCGCGGCGGCGAGGCCGAGCGGCCCCAGTAAGGTACGAAGTGGTGGCATTTTCATCGGTCTGCTGTCTCCATTGATCGACGGTATTCTGGTAGCCGGCGACGGCGCTTTTACCCCCGGCTACGGCCCCTATCTATACTTAAATACTCTGATTTGACAACAAAACAGGGCGCTGAACCGGCATTTCCGTTCATCGCCTCGCGGGGCGGCAACAGGTATCGACGCGAATCCCAGATCAGCCGTTCGCCAACAATTGCCGCAGCACGTAAGACAGGATGCCGCCGTGGCGGAAGTACTGGACCTCCATCGGCGTATCGAGGCGCACGGCCGTCGCGAAGCGCCGCGCGGCGCCGTCGGCCGTGCGGGCGGTCACGGTCAACTGTCGGCCCGCCGTGAATTCGGAGGCGATCCAGTCGGCCAGTCCTTCGATGTCGTAGACCTCGTGTCCGGTGAGCCCGAGGTCGGCGGCTGATTCGCCCGCCAGGAACTGCAACGGCAAGATTCCCATGCCGATCAGGTTCGAGCGGTGAATGCGCTCGAAGCTCTCGGCGATCACCGCGCGGATCCCCTGCAGGAAAGGTCCCTTGGCGGCCCAATCGCGGCTCGACCCTGAACCGTACTCTTTGCCCGCCAGCACCAGGAGCGGCGTCCCGGCTTCGGCATAGCGCATGGCGGCGTCGTAGATGGGAATGACGTCGCCCGTGGGCAGGTGCGTGGTCACGCCGCCCTCGGTTCCCGGCGCGAGGCGATTGCGGATCCGCACGTTGGCGAAGGTGCCGCGCACCATCACGTCGTGGTTGCCGCGGCGCGCGCCGTAGGAGTTGAAATCGCGCGGAGCGACGCCGCGAGCAACCAGGTGGCGCCCGGCCGGCGAGTCAGGCCGGATGCTGCCCGCCGGCGAGATGTGGTCGGTGGTCACGCTGTCGCCGAGCACGGCGACCACGCGCGCGCCGCGAATATCCGCGGCCGCGGCCGGCGGCTCGGCCTGCAATCCGACGAAGTAAGGCGGCTGGCGGACATAGGTCGATTCGTCCGACCAGCGGAAGCGGTCTCCCGCCGGCGCAGGCAACGCGTGCCAGCGCGCGTCGCCCGTGAAGACGGCGCTGTAAGTGCGGCGGAACATCTCGGACGTGACTGCACTGCCGATGGCTTGTTCGATCTCGGCCTGAGTCGGCCAGACGTCGCGCAGATAGACGGGCCGGTCGTTCTTGTCCGCGCCGAGCGGTTCGGACTCGAGATCGATGTCGATACGCCCCGCCAACGCAAAGGCGACCACCAGCGGGGGCGACATCAAAAAATTGGCGCGGACCTCGCCGTGGATGCGGCCCTCGAAGTTCCGGTTGCCCGACAGCACCGCGGCGGCGACCACGCCATCGCGCGCGATGGCCGCGGAAATCTCGGCCGGCAACGGTCCCGAGTTGCCGATACAGGTGGTGCAGCCGTAGCCCACCAGGTTGAAGCCGAGGCGATCCAGATAGGAGGCCAGCCCGCTGCACTCCAGGTAGTCGGTCACCACCTTGGACCCCGGCGCAAGCGAGGTCTTGACCCAGGGCCGGCGCTGGAGCCCGCGTTCGACCGCTTTCTTCGCCAGCAACCCCGCCGCCATCATCACCGCGGGGTTCGAGGTGTTGGTGCAACTGGTGATCGCGGCGATCACGACGGCGCCGTCGGCGAGCGCCACCGGAGGCGCCGTGGCGACCCGCGCGGCCACGCCGCCCGCAGTACCAGCGTCGCCCTCGCCGACCTGTGCACCGGCGTCCTTGCCTCCGGTCGGCCGCAGCGACGGCAACGCTTCGTGGAACGACCGCTTGATCTCGGCCAGCGTCAGGCGATCCTGCGGGCGGCGGGGCCCCGCGACGCTCGCGGTGACGGTGGCGAGGTCCAACGCGAGCGCGTCGGTGAACACGGGCTCGGGCGAGGCCTCAGTGTGAAAGAGGTTCTGCTCCTTCATATAAGCTTCGACCAGGGCGACGCGCTCGCCGGCGCGGCCAGTGAATTGCAAATAATCGAGAGTGACCGCGTCGACCGGAAAGATCGCGCAGGTCGCGCCGTATTCGGGCGTCATGTTGCCGATCGTGGCGCGGTCAGCGAGCGTAAGCGACGCCAGTCCCGGCCCGTAGAACTCGACGAACTTGCCGACCACGCCTTTGCGCCGCAGCATTTCGCAGACCGTGAGCACGAGATCGGTCGCGGTCACGCCTTCGCCGAGCGCCCCGGAGAGCTTGCAACCGATCACCTCGGGCACCAGCATCGAGATGGGTTGGCCCAGCATCGCCGCCTCGGCCTCGATGCCGCCCACACCCCAGCCCAACACCCCGAGTCCGTTGATCATCGGCGTGTGCGAATCGGTGCCGACTACGGTGTCGGGATACGCCTGCGGTAGACCGCTCGGGCCGATTTCCGCGAGCTCATCGCTGCTGAAAACCACGCGCGCAAGGTACTCGAGGTTCACCTGGTGGCAGATGCCGGTGTTCGGCGGCACCAGGTTGAAATTGGCGAACGCCTGCTGGCCCCATTTCAGGAAGCTGTAGCGCTCGCGGTTGCGCTCGTAATCGAGTTCTTCGTTGCGTCGCAGCGCTTCGGTCACGGCGAACGCGTCGACCTGCACCGAATGGTCGATCACCAGTTCCACCGGTTGCCGCGGATTGACCCGTTTGGGATCGCCGCCCAGAGTTGCCATCGCGTCCCGCATGGCCGCGAGATCGACGATCGCCGGCACGCCCGTGAAATCCTGCAGCAGCACGCGCGCCGGCATGAAGGCGATCTCGCGCGCTGTCTGTCCCGGACAGCCCCAACCGGCGAGCGCCTCGATGTCCCCGGCGGTGACCGTCAAGCCATCCTCGCGGCGCAAGAGGTTCTCCAGCAGGATGCGGATCGAGAACGGCAGCCGCGCCAGGTCGAATCCTCGTCGCGTCAGGGCGTCCAGGCGGTAGATCTCGTAGCGCTTGCCGTTGACCTCGAGGATCGAGCGGGCGTCGAAGCTGTTCATGCGGGGTCGTCTCCTGTGGTGCGACCTGCGGTCGTGGTGGCCGGCGATCCCGGCGGTCTCGACAGGATATAGCAGCTTTCGCTTGGTGGCAGCGCTGCCAGTTCAAATGCTCAAGCCGAGCGTCGGCGCGAGAATCGCCCATGCCTCGTCGGCGGTGTCGACCGTGTGAAAGAGGTCGAGATCGCCCGGCGAGATGACGCCCTCGGCGGCCATGGCCTCGAAATCGACGATCCGCCGCCAAAACTTACGGCCCACCAGCACGATCGGCATCGGGTCGATCTTGCCGGTCTGGACCAGGGTGAGCGTCTCGAACAGTTCGTCGAGCGTGCCGAAGCCGCCGGGAAACGCGACCATGGCCCGCGCGCGGATCAGGAAATGCATCTTGCGGATCGCGAAATAATGGAACTGGAACGACAGCTCCGGCGTGACATAGGGATTGGGTCCCTGCTCGAACGGCAGCACGATATTCAGTCCGATGCTCTTGCCGCCGGCGTCGTCGGCGCCGCGGTTGGCTGCCTCCATGATGCCCGGTCCGCCGCCGGTGACCACCGTGAGGTCGCAGCGGCTGTCGCGCTGGCAGTGGCAGGTGATCAACTTGGCCAGGCGCCGCGCCTCCTGATAGTACGGCGACGCCTCGGGTAGGCGCGCGCTGCCGAAGATCACCACCGTGGCTTCGATGCCCGCCTCGCGCTGCAAGAGCTCGGGCTTGAGCATCTCGAGCTGCAGGCGGACCGGTCGCAGCTCCGGCCGGTAGAGGAACTCCGTATCGGTATAAGCAAGGCGGTAGGCCGCCGAGCCGGTCTGTGGCGTCTGCGACGGGCGCCGGGCGGCGCGCTGGGCATCCTCGGCGCTGCTGGGAAAGCCGGTGAAGCTGTCACGAAACATCTTGCGACTCCTCAGGTTACAGAGATCGGCCGGTCACGGCGGCGCGGCTCGTGCCTGCCCGCGCCGATTGCTCCAGTATAGTCAGAACGCGCGATGGGGGCAGCGTTGCAACCACGACGCACCTGATCGCGCCGGCCCCGGGCCCGCCGAAACCTGCGAAAGGCGCCGCGCCTCTCGTAACGCCCGCGTAACGCCCGCCGCGTAATGTCACCTCGTTCACCGGCAACGTCTGCTCAACGGGCGCGCGCAGCCGTGCACCCGCCGCCTCGGAGGTTCCATCCATGCGTCGATTCCTAAGTCTGTCCGAGCTGCTGTTCTGCGTTGCGATATTGGCCGGCGCCGCCGGCGCGCGCGCCCAGGACTGTATCGACTACAGCGGTCTTGTCCACGTGATCGGCGAAGGCAATTGCTACGACGCCCAGGCGATCGCGATCCAGGGGGATATCGCCTATGTCGCCAGCGGAGTGGTCGGGCTGCGCACATTCGCGATCACCGACCCGGCCTCGCCGCAGCTTCTCGGCACTGCCGACACACCCGACTGGGCTTGCGACGTGGCGGTCAGCGGTTCGCACGCCTACGTCGCCGATCGCAACGGCGGCTTACGCATTTTCGACGTCGGCGATCCGGCGGCCATCGTCGAGTTGTCGCCGGTTGCGACGCCGGACTTCGCCAGCGGCGTCGCCATCGAGGGAAACTACGCCTACGTCGCCGACTACGACGTCTTGCTGGTCGTCGACATCACCGACCCCGCCGCCGCCGCCGTGGTCGGCTCGGTGCCGCTGCCCGGCGAGTCCCGCGACCTGACCGTCGCCGGCGGCATCGTCTACGTCGCCTCCGGCCCTGGCGATCTCCAGGTCGTCGACGCTTCGAATCCCGCGGCGCCGGCGATCGTCGGGTCGCTCGCCCTTGCGGGATTCGCATGGGACATCGCCCTGGCCGGGACTACGGCCTACGTGGCGGCGTATTACGACGGCTTGCACATCGTCGACGTCGCCAATCCCGCCGCGCCGGCGCTCGTCGGGTCGATCCAGACCGTCGATGACTGGGCCAGTGTCGAGTCCGTCGCGGTCGCCGGTCAGCTCGCCTACCTCGCCACCTCGCGGGGTCTGCATATTATCGACATCGCCGATGCCGCCGCGCCGGAGCTGTTGGTCGCGGACGCCTCGATCTCCATGGCCACCGGCGTCGCCGTGGTTGCGACCAACGCCTATCTGGTCAGCTCCGCCGGGATCCTCGTCGTCGACGTCGCGGATCCGTGGGCCACGGCCCTGGTGACGACCTACGATCTCGGCGACTGGGCGACCGACGTCGTCGTGCGCGATGACCTCGCCTACGCCACCCGGGTCGGCGGCGGTCTGTACATCCTGGACATCAGCGAGCCGGATGCGCCGGCGCTGCTCGGCTCGGTCCCGACCGCCGACAGCAGCTACTACGTCGTCCTGGACGGAGACTACGCTCTGGTCTGCGATCTTTCTCCGGCGTTACACGTCATCGACATCGTGGACGCGGCCAACCCGGCGGTCGTCGCGTCCGTTCCGTTGCCGGACATTCCCGGCGGTCTGGCCGTGACCAACAGCTACGCTTGCGTCGCGATGTCCTGGGAAGGGATCTACATCATCGATGTCTACGATCCCTACAATCCGAGCGTCGTGGGAGCGGTCGCCGATCTGAACATGCCGGCCGGGCTCGTGGCCGAATGGCCGTTGCTGTATGCGACGGGCGGCTGGACCGGTCTACACATCATCGACATCGGCAATCCGGCGAATCCGCTCGAGATCGGCGCGACCGGTATGCCGTCCGGCGGCGGCATCGCCGTCCGCGACGGTTTCGCGTATCTCGACGGCGGCAGCGGCCTGCAGGTGATCGACGTCAGCGATCCCTACTCGCCGTCCGTCGTTCTGGACACGCCGATCATCGGTGCGATCGAAGACATCATCCTCGACGGCGATCTGGCTTACGTGGCGGCCGGCTGCGGCGTGACGGTGTTCGACATCGCCAATCCGGCCGCACCAGCCTTCGTCGGGATCCAGCATTCGCCGGGCAACGACCGCGCGGTCGCACGGCGCGGCGACCGGTTGTTGGTAGCCGGCGAGACGGCGGGACTGCGAATCCTGAAGACCCACTGCGTCGAGGCCACCGGCGCCGGCGATGAGCTAGCCGGCAACGTGCCGGCCGCGGCTACGGCCCTACTCGGCGCGGCGCCCAATCCGTTCAACCCGCAGACCGTGGTCCGCTTCAGCCTCGACCGCAGCCAGCCGGTGCGCCTGGCGGTCTTCGATGCGCGTGGACGCCTGGTGCGCGAGCTAGCGAGCGGCCGTTGGGCCGCCGGCGAGCATCACGTTCACTGGGACGGCCGCGCTGCGGACGGCCAGCCGGCGGCCGCGGGCATCTACATGTTGCGCCTGGAGGCCGAATGCGGCGTGCAGAACGTC
>JAQULN010000161.1 GCA_028718575.1 Candidatus Krumholzibacteriia bacterium
CGAAATCGGACACGGCGCGCTCGCCGAACGCGCGCTCGCCGCCGTGATTCCCGACGAAAAGAAGTTCCCGTATACGCTCCGCATCGTCAGCGACATCCTCGAATCGAACGGTTCGAGCTCGATGGCGACGGTCTGCGCTTGTTGCCTGGCGCTGATGGACGCCGGGGCGCCGATCACGCGCCCGGTGGCGGGCGTTGCCATGGGACTGGTCAAGGAAGGCGACAAGGTCGCGGTCCTGACGGACATTCTCGGCCTCGAGGACGCGCTCGGGGACATGGACTTCAAAGTCACCGGCACCCGCGCCGGCGTCACGGCCTTCCAACTCGACACCAAGATCGGCGGCATCAGCCGCGAGATCATGAGCAAAGCGCTCGCCGACGCCCGTCGCGCGCGTCTGCACATCCTCGACAAGATGGCCGAATGTCTGCCGGAGCCGCGGGCGGTGATGTCGCCCTACGCGCCGAAGATCGAGACCATCCAGATCCCGGTCAAGAACATCGGCCTGTTGATCGGTCCCGGCGGCAAGATGATCAAGAAGATCCAGGAGGAGACCGGCGCCACCATCGAGGTGGACGACGACGGTATGGTGTTCATTTCCTCGACCGACCAGTCTGGCGGCAGAGCGGCGCTGGAATGGATCGAGGGCATGATGGCTGAGCCGGAGGTCGGCAAGGTCTATACCGGACGCGTGGTCTCGCTCGTCGATTTCGGCGCCTTCGTCGAGTACTTGCCCGGCAAGGAAGGACTGCTGCATATCTCCGAACTGGAGCATTTCCGCGTCGGCGATGTCGGCGACGTGCTGCATGAAGGCGAAATGGTGCAGGTCAAGCTGGTCGAGGTGGACAGTCGGTCCGGCAAGGTCCGCCTGAGCCGCAAGGCGCTGCTGCCGAAACCGGAAGGCCTCGACGAACTCAGCGACGGCGAGCGCGTCGGCGGTCCGCGCGGCGGCGACCGCGGCGGGCGCGGCGGCGATCGCGGCGGCGATCGCGGCGGGCGCGGCGGCGATCGCGGCGGACGCGGCGGACGCGGGCGACGCTAGCGTGAACCTGCGCTACTACCAGGCTGAACAGCCGCCCCGCCGCCATGAGCTTCCTGGCGGAGCGGTCCTGCTCGAGGTGTCGGCGCCGGCGGCGCTGGCGGTCAGTTTCGGCTTCTGGCTGCGCCGCGGCAGCACGATCGAAGCGCCGAGCCGCGGCGGCGTTTTGCATTTCCTCGAGCACATCGTTTTCAAGGGCTCCCGGAAATATCCGGCGCTCGCCATCGCCGAGGCGTTCGACGCGATCGGCGCCGCGGTCGACGCGTTCACGACCAAGGACTACGTCGCGTTCACGTTCAAGGTCCTGCCGGAATACCTCGGCGAAGCCGTTGACGTGCTGGCGGACATGCTGCTGCGGCCGCTTCTGGATCCGGAGCTGATCGCACTGGAGCAAGACGTGGTTTGCGAGGAGATCCAGGAGGCGCTCGACACCCCGGAAGATCGTCTGCACGAAGCGTACGCCGCCCACATCTACCAGGCGCACTGGCGAGGCCGGCCCATCCTGGGCACCCCGGAATCCGTGCGCGCGCTCGACGCAGCGGTTCTGCGCGAGGAACACAGGCGCCTGTTCGCCGGACCCAACGTCGTGCTGGTCTTGGCCGGCAACCTGCAACCAGGTTACAGCGAGCTGGTCCGCGCGGGATTCGCGGATCTACCCGGCGGCGGCCTCGACCCCGACGCTTCGTGCGGCCCGCCGGCGCCCGATCCCACCCAGCGCGCCGCCTCAGAACTGGTCATCCAGAGCCCGATCCTGCAGACCTATTTCGAGATCGGCAACCAGGCCGTCCCCAGTACGCATCCCGATCGCGTGCCGCTGCTGTTGTCGGGCAACCTGCTCGGCGGCGGCATGAGCAGCCGCATCTTCCAGGCCGTACGCGAGCGCGAAGGCCTGGCCTATACGATCTACAACTACACGGACATGGGACGGGACACCGGTCTGGTCAGTTGCGCGGGTAGTTGTTCGCCGCAGAAAGAAGCGCGCGTGCGCGAGGTGGTGGACGCCGAGTACCGCCGCCTGCTGCGGGAGGGGCCGACCGACGACGAACTGGCCAGCAACAAGGCCCAGATCAAGTCACAGCTCGTCTTCGCGCTCGAGGGTGTGCACAACCAGATGCACCGCGCGGCCAAAAATGAGATCCTCTTCGGCCGTTTCTTGCCGTTGGGCGAACTGGTGGCGCAGGTGGATCAGGTGGATCGCGAGGCGGTGATGCGTTGCGCGGCAGCGTGGTACGACCCCGATCGACTCGTCTATGCCGCCCACCGTCCGTCGCAACAGCGCTGAGTCATTACCAGGGCGATCGGGGTTGACCCCGTGGACGAAACCTGCGGCGTCGCTCAACCGGGGAAGCCGTGCCGCGAGTCAGAACACCAGACGATAGGCGAGTCCGGATTCCAGCCGATCGTACCGCCAGCCCAGGCGTTCTGCGAGGCGCCAATTCTCCCGCGCCAGAAGACCGGCTTTGACCAGCGAGTCTATCGTTTCCGGATAGTTGCCGTGAATTTGCTGGTAGTACGTGGCAGCGTCGTTGACTTCGGCGCGTAGCTGGCGCAACCGCAGCAACCGGCAGGCCTGCTGGTTTGCATCCAGCCAAGAGACGGCGACCGCGGTAGGAGCGGTATCGGCGTTGGCCGGTGCCGGCGCGGCCAAGCCGATCTGAGCCATCTCGCCGGCGCTGAGCGGAGTCCAACGAAAAACGCCGAGCCCGAGCACGGCAATCGCCGCGACGACGCTGAGCAGAGGATGGCGCAAGGTCAGCAGCGGTAGCTTGCGCCGGCGACGGTTCCGCTGGTTCGACTCGGCGTCGCCGTCCTGTTCCGGCAGGACGGCTTCGAGCCAGCCCGCTTCGAGAAAATTCTTCAACATCTCGCGTGTCGTGAAACTGTCGATCCGCGCCAGCCGGATGATGCGGCCGAGGGGCCGTCCACCCAGAGCCAGCTTGATGATGCGCCGGCCGGCGGGCGACAGAGCGTCCGCCGGCGGCGGTGTCGGCCCTTGGCGAAACGTGACATCCTGGCTCGGCAGCAGGCGCGCCAGTTCGCCTTCTTCGTCCACGCGCCGGGCGGCTTCCATGAGCAATCCCTGCACGTCCATCGCGATGCGCCAGCGCACGCCCGGAGGCGAATCCTTGGTGGCGGTGAAGTTGTAGCGGCCGCGTCGCATCTTCATGCCCTTGTGCGCCATTTCCCGCGCGACGTTCTGCAGGACGACGTTGAGATCCTCGCGGCTGAGCAGTTCCTCGGAGATGAGGATCTCGGCGAGATCGAGCGAGCTGTTCTGGCGGATGTAGCCGACGTGTGCCCACTGAGCCTCCGTAAAAAATCCGTAATTGCGCAGGAACTGCTCCAACGGATCCGGCGCTTCGCTCCGCCGATCCCGGGTCGAGATCAATACGCCGCGGTCGAACACGAAGACCATTTCGCGATGGCCCTCGAGGACCAGAAAGCCGCTCTTCTGCTGGGTAGCGATGAGCTGGAGGATTTCCGCCAGGTTGAAATCATGCAACTGACCGTTGAGTGCCATGTCGTCAACCTTCTTGCGGCTCGTTCACGCCGCGGTTCAGATCCTCCCGGGTCCCGGCAGGGGACCGGAGTGTTGCTGGACCAGCCGCTCGGGCAGACGCTGACGCAGGCGCGCGGCGTCCATCAGGGCCAGGGCGTAGGTAACGGCGAGCAACAACCATCCCGCAACCACCGGCCAGCCCAGCCAACCGGGCCAGGCCGCCGCCGGCAACGGCAACCACAAAGGGTGCACCGCTTCCTCGGCCAACAGCAGGCCGGCCACGGCCCGCTCCGACGCGGGGTCGAAGGCCCAGCCGCCGCCGATCAGGAAGACCGCCAAGGCCAGCAGGGCCAAGCGGTGCACGGCGCAGCCGGTCTGGCCGATCGCCAGATGCGCCGCGCCGGGCAACAGCCGTGCCAGACGCGCCAAACGCGCTGTGGTTGCGAGGCCGACGGCGCGGCTGCGATTCTTCAGCAGCGTCGCCAGGACCATCTCGCTACGCGATCGTTCCGCGGTCTCGGTGCAGGCGGGACAGATCAACGTGTCCTCGTGGACGCTGCAGCAGCCGCGGCAGATCTCGGTGCCACAGCTTTCGCAGCAGCGTACATCGAGGTGAGACGCGCCCCAGTATACCATCAGCAACGCGACGGCCAGCAGGCCGCCCAAGAGCAGATAGAGCGGCAGCGGCGGCGCGCCGAGGAAATAGTTCCAGGCGGCAATGGCGGCCAGGGGAGGATACAACCCCGCCTCCAGCTTTGCGCTGGCGCGCAGATCCTGGCGCGACAGGTCGAGGTAAACGGTAGCGGAGAAATCGCCGGCGCTGCGCGTCGTGGCTGCGTCGTTGACCGGAGCGAAACCGAGGCGTCGCGCGTCCTCGAGGGCTTGCCCGGCCTCCGGCACGAAGAGCTTCTTGAAATAGACCTGCGCCATGTTGAACGGGATCTCGCCGCGGTCGGGGGCCAACTCCCGCGCGCGCTGGTACCCGCGTAACGCCTCGTCGAAGCGACTCAGGTAATAGGCGTTGTTGGCCAGGCCGACCAGGGCGTTGACGTCGTGCGGGCGCTGTTGCAGGACAGCCTGGAAGTGCTCGCTGCTGGCGGAAAAGCGGCCGCGCCGCGCCTCCTGCACTCCCAACGCCAGGAGCAGGCGCTGCTGGCGCTGCGGCTGTTCGGCGGCGGCGAGCCGTTCCCGCAGTTGTTGCATGACCGCGGTGGAAGCGTCTTCGCGGCTCGCCCGCGCCAGCAGCATGGTTTCGCTGTCAGGATCGATCACCGGCACGCTCTCGCGCAGCAGCGGCCAACTGGGAAACACCAGCGCCATCGCCACCAGCCAGGTTCCCAGCAGATGGGCCCGCACCATGCCGCGAGCCTGCAACAGCAACGGGATCGAGATCAGCCCGAGCGCGCCGAGCCAGCCGGGGCGCACGAGCAACACGACGCCGACCACGAGCCACGGCGTCCAGTTGCGCAGGCGGTGGTTCGCGCCGCGAAAGAGCAGAGCCGAAAGATCGTGGGCGAGCGAACGCCAAAGCGCGGCCAGCACGGCTGTCGCGAGCAGAGTCCAGTAGACTGCGACCAGCAACACGGCGGCTTGGTGCATGTGCAGCGCGAGGCGCGGTGCCGCCAACGGATCGGTCTGGACCGCGCGCCAGGCGCCCGGCAGGTGATAGACCAGCCCGCCCGGATCGCGGGTTTTCAGGGCGTGCATCACCTGCCACAACGGCAAGCGGCTGTCGCCCGGCCGGGCGGCCAGCGCCGACCTGATCGCGGTGTCGGCCTGGTCGCGACGCTCGTTCCGCGCGGCGTGCACGGCGGTGCGGAAGAATCGTTCCCCGGCCGCGGGATCGTCCAGGCGCGGGGGGACAGCCGGCGGAGCTTGGCGAGGCACGGTCGTGGTGGAGATATCGGGCAATGTGCTGCGTGTCATCACGATCGCGCCGGTCGACACCTGCGGCGCCGGCGACGCGACCAGCGTGTCGAGCGGCGCGGTCGGCGGCCGCGTCTGGGCTGACGCGAAAACGGCGACGAACAGGAAGGCAAGGGTCGCCAGCGCGGAGCGGCCGAAGCGCGGCCGGCCCAAGGCGGCGCGGCTGGTCTGCGGTGGCATGCTGGTCACGTCGCGGCGGCCTCTCGCAGGGTGCCCGGTTCGCGGTCCGCGTTCGCGGCGGACCACAGGCGTTGCTGCCGGCACGGGTCGGTCCGGGGTGCAAAACGCCATGTTATTCCTCTACCGGTCGTTTCGGTACAATGTTCGTGCCGTCGCAGTCGCAAACGTCCGAGTACTGCCTCGCGACGGCTGATCCGTTCGCAAACACCGCTGAGCGGCGGCTGTGGAACGCCCGGACACAGCCGCGGCAGACCGCCCAGGCCGGCGGCAAGCCATGGCGGCGGGCACGGAGCGCCGGTGCCGTGCAAGATGCACGCCGGTCCCGGTCGGCGGCCGGGGCGCCAGGATCAGGCTTGGCAGCGCCGGTTCGGCGTGATAAGTTGTTGACAACCAATTCTGCGGTGTCAGGATGACGCCGTCGAAGATGACGTCCGCGGGAAATGGAGTTCAACGTCGCGCGTCGGGGCGGCCTTGTCTTGCGCACCCCAAGGCGCCGCTAGTCGGTAGGAGGAACACGATGAAGATCCGGATGCTGGTACTTGCGGTCGTGGCGGTCTTGATCACCACTCTGACCGGGTGCTCCTGTAAGAAGTTCGAGGATCAAATCTTGGCGCTGGATGCCCAGATCGCCGATCTTCAACAGCAGGTCGGCGAGCGGGAAAGCACCCTGGCCGAGTGCAACGATCTGACCGAAGAACTGCGCCGGAGCATCCGCGAGGCCCAGCAAGAACACGCCGTGGCCATCACCCAGCGCGACAACCGCTACATCGAGATCACGCTGCAGGATGCGGTCACGTTTGCCAGCAGCCAGTGGATCGTCCTGGATACGATGGTGCCCGTGTTGGAGTCCATCGCGGCTTCCATCCGCGACCGGGCCGACTTCAAAGTCTACGTCGAGGGACACACCGACGACCGCAAGATCATGGAAGAATTCCATTACCAGTGGCCGTCGAACTGGGAACTGGGGGCTTTCCGGTCCGGAGCAGTAACGCGCTACCTGACCAACGAACTCGGCCTGCCTGCCGAGCGCCTTGCC
>JAQULN010000162.1 GCA_028718575.1 Candidatus Krumholzibacteriia bacterium
CTGGGCGGCTCGCCGGCCAGCTTGCCATTTCAGGCCGGCGGGGAAGCCGCCGCCACCCCGGCCGCGCAGGCCGGAGCGGAGCACTTCCTGAATCACTTCGTCGCCGGTGCGGTCGCGCAGGACCGCGGCGAGCGCCTCGTAGCCGCCGCGAGCGATGTAATGGTCGATGTTCTCGGGGTCGATCAGGCCCTTGTTCCGCAGGGCGATGAGCTGCTGCTTGGTGAAGAAGGCGATGTCGTGCATGGTCGGGTTGACGGCGCCCGTGACCGGGTCGGTGTGCAGGAGCCGTTCGACCCGCTTGCCCCCCTTCAGGTGGCTGTCGATGATCTCTTGCAGATCGCCTTCCTTGACCGTCTGGTAGAAGGTGCCGTCGGGCTGCACGACCACGATCGGGCCGACCGCGCAGAAGCCGTTGCAGCCGGTCGGTACGACCAGGTAGTCGCGGTCGAGCTGCTGCTCCGCGAGCAGCGCAGTGAGGCGGTCGCGGATGTCGAAGCCCTTGGCGGCGACGCAGCCGGTCCCGGTGCAGACCATCAGCATGCCCTTGTACTTGGCCGCGCAGGCCTGTTCGCGCGCGCGGATGGCCGCGAGGTCGCAGGCGCACGGCGCCGGGACGTCGCCGGCGGGTGCGGCCGCCTTTTCATGCGGCCGCGGCGCGCGCGGCTGCTTGCCGGACTGGCGCAGGAGCTTCTCCAGATCCTTCGCCTTGACGTTGCCGTGCACCTCGTCGCCGATCTTCACCACCGGCGCGATGCTGCAGGCGCCCAGGCACGCGACCGCGTCGAGGGTGTACTTCTTGTCCGCGGTCGTGCCGCCGGCCTTGACGTCGAGGATCCGCTCCAGCGAGGTGAGCAGGTTCGCGCCGCCTTTGACATGGCAGGCGGTGCCCAGGCAGACCTGGATCGTGGTCTCGCCCTTGGGCTCCAGGGAGAATGCCTTGTAGAACGTGGCGATGTGGTAGAGGTACGCCTTCGGCACGCCCGTCAGGCGGGTCAGCTCGTCGATCGCCGGCTTGGGGATGTGGCGGAATTCGTCCTGGATGTCCTGCATCATCTCGATCACGTAGTCCGGGTCGTCGCGCCAGCGGGCGGCAATGCGGCCGACCTTCTCGCGATCGCACGGCGCCATCGTCTCGCTGACCCGCCGCGGGGTGATCAGGTGCGCCACCTTGTTCTCCTCGACGCGCCACGCGGGCGTGACCCCCCGGTGCTTCAGCACCAGCGCCTTGAGCTTTTTGCGGCGGAAGACGGTGCCCAGACCGCCGCGGCCGGCCTGTTTCAGCCGGACCGCTTGGCGGCGCCAGTCGTAGAACGAAAAGTTGAGGCAGCCCATGTAGGCGTGATCGGCGCCGCGCCCGGCCGAGACGACCGCGATGTTCTTCTTGTCGAGATCGCCGTCGGCGTACATCTCCGTCAGTTCCTCGGCGAGCAGGTGCGAGTCGACGCTCTCGCGGGGCGCCTTTTCGATGGTGATGCGACCGGCGGGGGCGTCGATGACGGCGATGACTTCGTCCGCCGCGATGCCGGTCACCACGAGCGCGTCGTAGCCGGAGAACTTCAGGTAGGGGCCGAAATAGCCGCCCACGTTGCAGTCCATCACCGAGTGGGTCTGCGGCGAGATCGTGGTCACGAGCGTCTTGCCCGAACCGGGGAACGACAGCGTGCCGCCGAGCGGACCCGAGGCGAAACACAGCGGATTTTCCGGACTATCCCAGCGCGTCTGCGCCGTGATCTCCTGGAGCATGTACCAGAGATCGAAACCCTTGCCGCCGACCCAGAGGTCCTTCATCTGCCCGGTGACAGGCAGCTCCGTGATGGCGCCGGTCGACAGATCGATCCGCAGCGAGCGGTTGGCGTAACCTCGCTCCAGCCGCACCGGCTGGAAGCGGAATTCGGCGAGGACATCGTGCGCGGCTCTAAGCGCCTGGATGCGGTCGTCGGACATGATCAACCTCGTTGCGGCGGACGTCGGGGGGCGAACCTGCTTGTGAAAGACCAAACATAGATTTCCGGGCCGGTAATTCAAGGAATTGCTGGCGATCCGACGCCGACGGTTGTTGCTACGAAAACGACGATCTGATAGGCTCGCGCGCTATGAGCGATATTCTTAAGAATCCTGTCCATTTCGCCTCTCTTGTGGCGCACCAGATCAAGGGTCCGGTTGCGGCGGTCAGCACCATCCTGGCGACGCTCCTGGGTGAATTCGCCGGTCCCCTCTCGGCGAAGCAACGCGAACTGCTCCAACGGGCGCTTACCCAATGCGAGGGCTCGTTGCTGACGGCGAAACGCCTGCTGGCCATTTCGAAATCGGCCCAGGACCCGCAGGCCTACGTTGGCAAAACGGACCTGGCGGTCATCGTTCGCACCGTCTGCGCCGGGTATACCAATCGTGTCGCTGAGAACCATCTGACGTTGACAACCAAAATCGATGCGGAACCTGCATGGGCGGTTGTCGAATCCGCTGCCGCTGCTGAGGTCGTCGAAGCGTTGCTGTCCAATGCGGTCAAGTACACCCCGGACAACGGCAAGATCGAAGTCCTCGTGCTAGTCGATCCGTTGCTGCACGTTTGCCAGGTCCGAGTGTCAGATTCCGGCATCGGCATCCCCGAGCACGCCATCGAAAAGGTCTTCAAGCCGTTCTATCGCACTCCGGATGCCCGCAGTTCGGCCCGACCCGGAACGGGCCTCGGCCTGGCCTTCGTCAAGGCTGTCGTCGAAGGGGCTCAGGGACGCGTCGCGATCGAACCCTCCCCGTTCGGCGGCACGACCTTCGTCATCGAATTCCGTGCTGCGGATGAACAATTCGCGGCGGTGTCGGAAGGCAAACGGCCGCCGAAGTTCGTCATCGTCGGCGGTGTCGCCGCCGGGCCCAAGGCGGCGGCGAAGATCGATCGCCTCAACCCCGAGGCGGACGTCACGATTGTCGAGCGGGGCCGGCTGCTCTCCTACGCCGGTTGCGGCCTGCCGTATTATGTCGCCGGCATCGTCAAGAATCAGAGCGAACTGATGAGCTCGCCGGTTGGGGTTGTGCGCGACGCCGTGTTCTTCCAGCAGGTCATGAATATCCACATCATGAATCAGGCCGAGGCGCTGGCGATCGATCGCGTTCGCAAACAGGTGCACGTCAAGAGTCTCCTCGACGGCACGCAGACAGTGCTAGACTATGACAAATTGTTGTTGGCCACCGGCTCGTACCCGGTCATGCCAGCAATCGAGGGTATTGGTCTCAAGGGGATCTTCACCCTGCACGGAGTGACCGACGCCGAGGGCATCAAGGCGGCTCTCGAGCAAAGCAGAGCGCACGATGTTGTGATCGTAGGCGGCGGGTTGATCGGCCTCGAGGTTACTGAAGCCCTTGCCCTGCGGGGCTGCCGGGTGACGATCGTCGAGAAGCTCGATCAGATCCTGCGCCGTGTCGATCTAGAGATCGCGCTGCTTATCGAGAAACACCTCGAATCCCGCGGCGTTCGCATCTTGACGAGTACGGAAGTTAAACGCTTCATAGGGGACAAGCGCGGAATGGTCTCCGCGGTTGAAACGAGCGCCGGCACCTTCCCCGCGAACCTCTGCATCATCTCCGTCGGGAATCGCCCGACCGTCGCGTTGGCGGAGCAAGCCGGCCTCGAATTGGGTGTCACGGGAGCGATCAAGGTCAATTCGCGTCTGCAGACCAGCGATGAGGACATCTACGCCGCTGGCGATTGCGTCGAGAGCGTGGACCTGGTCACCGGCCAGCCCTGCTGGGTGCCGCTCGGTTCGACGGCGAACAAGCACGGGCGGGTGGCCGCGATCAATATCTGCGGCGGCGACGATCACTTTCCCCCGATCATCGGAACGACCGTCTGCCGGATCTTTGGCTGCGTCATCGCCTTGACGGGGCTGTCCGAGACGCGCGCGCGCCAGGCCGGTTTCGATGCCGTGAGCGTCCTGGTGCCCGGACCTGATCAGGAGCATTTCGTGCCCGGCGCCGGGTTGCTGCAACTGAAGATCGTGGTGGACCGCCGGACTCGCCGCTTGCTCGGCGCTCAGGCCATCGGCAGCGGCGGCGACAAGCGGATCGATGTGGCGGCCGCGGCGATCACCGCCGGGATGACCGTTGATCAGATCGCCAACCTGGATCTCGGCTACGCGCCACCGTTCGGCCCTGTCATCGACAACCTCAACATGGCCGCCAACGTGGCCCGCAACAAGCTCGACGGACTGCTTGACAGCCTCAATCCGCTCGCGGTCAAGCAGATGCTCGACGAAGAACGCGAGATTATCTTCCTCGACGTGCGATCCCCGGCCGAGTATGACCATCGCCGGCTCGGCGAAACCGTATTCATTCCGCTGGCGTCGCTACGCAGCCGCTATCGCGAGCTCGACCGCGAACGGCTCATCCTCGCTGTTTGCAACTACTCCTTGCGTGCCTACGAGGCGGCGCTCATCCTGAAGTCGCGGGGCTTCACGAACATCAAGGTCCTCGAGGGTGGCCTCGAGATGTGGCCTTTCTGAGCGGCCCGCGAGAGTGCGTATGATTTCCTGCCCTCACATGCTGTTGATCGGCGCGGCTCACCGCAACGCAGGCAAGACCGAGTTCGCTTGCGAGGTGATTCGGCGCCACGCCGGTGCGCATCGCGTCATCGGGATCAAGGTCACCTGCGTCCGGGAGCGGGAGGGCCTGTGCCCGCCGGACGGCCAGGACAGGAGTGTTTGCGGTTCGCTCGACGGTCGTTTTTGCATCACCGAGGAACACGAGACTGCGTTGGGGAAGGATACATCGCGGATGCTGCGGGCCGGCGCCGCGCAAGTGCTCTGGCTGCGCGTGCACGCGGAACACCTCGCCGCCGGGATCGCAGCGCTTTTGGCGCGGATCCCCGCCGGGGCGCTTCTGGTCTGCGAATCCAACTCGGTGCGGCTGGCGGTCGAACCGGGGGTATTCCTGGTGGCGCGGCGCGCGGACGATCCAGCGACGAAACCGTCGCATGCCGCCGTCGCGCACCATGCCGACCGGGTGGCGATCTTCCAAGGCGACGGCTGGGATTTCACGCCGGACCGCGTCACCGTTGCCGGCGGGCGCTGGATCGTGCGCCCGGACGCCACGGCCGTGATCCTCGCGGGCGGCCGGAGCCGGCGCATGGGCATGGACAAGTGCTTGAGCGATGCCGGCGGACAACCGCTGATCGCCTATATTGCGAGCCAACTCGCGTATTTTCCGGAACGACTGATCGGCGCCAATGATCCGGAGCGCTTCGCGTTTCTCGGTCTGCGTATCGTCGCGGACCGCGAACGCGATCGAGGGCCGCTGATGGGCATCCTCTCCTGCGTGGATGCGGCGGCGCACGACCTCTGTTTCGTGACCGCCTGCGACATTCCGGAACTGGACACGGAGTTCGTCCTCGATCTGCTGCGGCAGGCGGAGGGTGCGGACATCGTCATGCCGCGTTTGCAGGACGGCCGCGCCGAACCCCTGCTGGCCGTCTATCGCAAGCGCATCGTCCCGGTCGCGGCGGACCTCTTGCGCAGCGGTCCGCAACGCATCGTCGCGCTCTTGGATCGCGTCCGCGTGCGGTTCGTGCCGTTCGGTCCGCCGACCTGGTATCGCAACCTCAATTCCCCGCAAGATCTGTCTGCGTGGCGCCGCGGCCGCGCGCAGTGACGGGGGCGGTATCCTATACGCGTTGTGGCTGCAGGCAGGAGCACGAAGAAGCAAATTTGCCGACTTGAATGCAAGGACCTATTCTGAGATTATCGATCGGAATCGCGACGGAAGCTCCAGCGGCGAACGAGATTATGGCCTTGCTTCCGCTCCGGCGGAGTATTTCCTTTACCTGGGGCAGTGGGCCCTTCGGCCGACAGCTCGGTTCGCTCCGTCGGACACCCGGTCTGAAGCGGCCACCTGGTGCCAAAAACGTTGTCGGAATAGCAGCAGCCGGGAATCGAACCGGCGGGTGAGAGCCAAGGAGGCGACACCGTGCAACTGACCATCGATGGACGCAGGATCGACGCCCATCCGGGGCAGACGGTGCTGGATGCGGCGCGCGCCGCCGGCATCTACATTCCTGCGTTGTGCTATCACCCCAAGACCGGCAAGGCAGGCCGCTGCCGCGCCTGCGTGGTCGAAGTCGAAGGCATGCGCGGACTCAAGGAGTCCTGCGCCCTGGAAGTCCGCGACGGTATGGTCGTCCGTACGGACACCGCCCGCGTCCAGCAGACCCGGCGCCTGGTGGTCGAACTGCTCTTGGCCGATGGGCACCACAACTGCATCTCCTGTCAGGCCAACTCCGACTGCGAGTTGCAGGAGATGGCCTACCGTGCGGGCATCGAGCGGCCTAGCTTCCTGATCGAGGCCGAACCCACGCCCGTCGACGAGTCGTCTACGGGAATCGTGCGGGAACTCGACAAGTGCATCCAGTGCGGCCGCTGCGTCGCGGCCTGCCAGAATGCCGTGGTCAACGAGGTGCTCGCCTTCGGTTATCGCGGCAGCCATGCCGCGGTGATTTGTGACGACGACCTGCCGATGGGCGAATCTTCCTGCGTGTTGTGCGGTGAATGCGTGCAGGTCTGCCCGGTCGGCGCGCTCGTCCTGAAGCAACCGCGCGCGGCGAAGATCCGCCCGCACGAAACCGTGGACACCAAGGTCACCTGCTCGTATTGCGGCGTGGGGTGCCAGATCGATCTACACACCAAGGACAACAA
>JAQULN010000163.1 GCA_028718575.1 Candidatus Krumholzibacteriia bacterium
CACCGCGCGTCCGACCGCCGTTTCGCGCCAGCGGGCCAGCAGCGGCAGCAGTTGGGCGCGGTCTCGCCAGGCGGCTAATGGAGTCATGAATGATCCGAGCTAGAAGAAGGTCAGACCGGCCGTGAGTTTCAGGGCCGGCGCGTCCTCCAACCCGATGCGCAACTCGCCGAACCAGGTGCGTCCGTGCCGCCACTCGCGGGTCACGCCGCACGCCAGGTTCAAGGCGAAGTCCGTCGATTTGTAACGGTCCTTCTTGTAGCGGCTCAACATCGGGCCGCCGCCGGCGTAGAAACTCCAGCCGCCGCTGGCCAACTCGGTGAACTCGTAGAACACGTCGCCGTTGATCGCCAGGAGCGTACCGTCGCCGAAGCCCAGCTCGAGCGACGGTGCGATGTGCAGGTTGGGCGCCACGTTGCGGGCGATGGCATGGCCGCCCAGGTGCAGTTGGTCCAGGTGGGTGTCGTGCGTGTAGCCGACTCGCGGGCCGTAGGCGAGTTCATCGGCGGCGGCCGTTCGCACGGCCACAAACGGTAGCAGCGCCAAGACCAAGGCGAACGCGAACAGGCGAGTTGAGAGCATGGGTTCCTCCCGGAAGTCAGACGGGGTTCGCGCGCCAATCATCGTGCCCTGGAACGCACGTCGGGTCAATAAGGTTTCCGCCGGCCGCGCGGGGACGGAGCTCGTGCTTGCCGGGCGCCGGCTTGTGGCCTAGAGTGGCGGCGCCAGCTCTCGGCGGCGGCCGGGTCCGTCGCGACCTCGATGCCCAGAAAGGCGATCCATGCTGAGCATGACCGGATTCGGTACCGGCGAAGCGATCCGCGGTCCTGTGACCGTGACGGTCGAGTTGCGGGCGGTGAACCACCGCTTCTTGGATCTGTCGTTCCGGCTCTCGCAGGCGCTGCAGTTCCTGGAGGTCGACCTGCGCAACCGCCTGAAAGATGCCATCGCCCGGGGACGGGTGACTTGCGCGGCCACGCTGGCGGTCGACCCCGCGGCGACCGCGCCGCGTCTCGAGCCCGGTCGCATCGACGCTGCGATCGCGCTCTTGCAAGACGTCGCCGACCGTCTGGGCATGCATACCGGCAAGACACAGCAGGTCAAGTTCGAGCACCTGCTGAGCGTGCCCGATCTGTTCGTCGCCGCGCCGGCGGAGCTGTCCCGCGACGATCTCGCGGCGGCCTGCACGGAGGCTTGCGACCGCGCCCTGGCGGAACTGGTGCAGATGAAGCGGCAGGAGGGCGACAAACTCGCCGCCGAGATGCGCGAGCGCCTGGAACGTGTGGAACGGTCGCTGGCGAGCGTGCGCTCGCTGGTGCCGCGCGTGGCCGAGGAAGTGCACCGCAAGCTGCAAGAGCGCCTGCAGGATCTGCTGGCGGGCGAGGTCGACCCGCAACGGCTGGCCCAGGAAGCGGCGTTTCTGGCTGACAAGGCCAACATCAACGAGGAGTGCGAGCGGCTGGGTGTCCATCTGCAGCACTGCCGGCAGGCCCTGACGGACGGAGGCCAGGTCGCCAAGCGCCTCAACTTCCTGCTGCAGGAGATGCACCGCGAGGTCAACACCATGGGCTCGAAGACGAGCCTCATGGAGATCACGCAACTGGTCATCGGCATGAAGGACGAGGTCGAATCGCTGCGCGAACAGGTCCAGAACTTGGAGTAGGCGATGATCCTCCTGATCTCGGGACCGTCCGGAGCGGGCAAGAGCACGGTGTACCAGGAGTTGATGCGGCGGGAGCCGCGTCTGCGCTTCTCCGTGTCGACGACCACGCGGCCGCCGCGCGCCGGCGAGACCGAAGGGGTCGATTATCACTTCGTGGACGAACCCGCATTCGATCGCTTGGTGGCGGCCGACGCCTTTCTCGAATGGGCGCACGTGCACGATCGACGCTACGGAACGCGGCGCGACCACGTCCGGCAACTGGAAGCCGCGGGTCACATCCCGCTGCTGGACATCGACGTGCAGGGCGGCCAGCAGGTGCTCGCCCAACTCGGCGGCGACGTGGTTTCGGTGTTCGTTTGGCCGCCGTCCTGGCAGGCGCTCGAAGAGCGGTTGCGCGGCCGCGGCACCGATACTGACGAGGTGATCGCCACGCGGCTGCAGAACGCGCGCTGGGAGGTCGGCTTCGCCGATCGCTATACCTACTGGGTGATCAACGACGACGTGGCGGCCGCGGTCGCGCGTCTGCAAGCGATCCTGTTGGCCGAAGCGTGCCGTCGCGAGCGGTTGCCGGGGCCGCCCGTGCGCGCGGCGGAGTGAACGGCGGCTGACTGGGCGTGGCCGTTAGCGGCGTTGAATCTCGACCTCGCCCATGTTCGCGGCGGTTTTCAACCAGAGCGTGGGCGCGGCAAGCTCCTGCGCCTGCGGCGCGGCGAAAGGAGGCGCCTCGGCGGCGTCGCGCACCTGCATCTCCGCCGGCACGCTCAGGTTGATACCGCCCATGCGGACGGAGGCCTGCGCCCAGCAATCGCCGCGCCAGGCTCCCCGCAGGTCGACGTCCGCGCCGCCCATGGCGCACCCGATGTCGAGCTCGCGCGGACTCGCGTTGCCGAGCCTGGAAGCCGTCACGCCGCCCATGCGCCCGCGCAGCGAGAACCGCGCCACCGGTTCCTGCAGCGGTTCGGAGACGGCGATGGCCATCCCGCCCTGATCATAGCTGACGGCGACCTCGGTCAACCATAGACCACCGAGTTCGATCTCCGAGCCCCCTTGGTGCAAGGACACGTCCAGCGCGAACGGATGCGCGGGCGGCAGCCAGATTTCGATCTTGGCGCTGCCGCGGCGGCCGGTCAGCGCCAGCGCCAGGGCTTGTAGGCCGGTGATCGTCCGCCGGAATCCGACACGATAGACCCAAGTGCTGTCCGGCAGCGCTTCGAAACTCTCGCGCAGCTCGTGGATCGACTGGTCGAAACGGGCCTTGACCGTGACGCCTTCGCCCTCGCGCGCCGGGCGCAGCTGGAATTCACACTGGTTCAGATCCAGGACGATCCGTCCCGGTCCGGGGGGAACCGATCGCTCGCGCGTGCCGGCCGTCGCCGGCGCCAGGGAGGGGGCCTCGACGACGGCGGGTTGACTGGACGCGAGGTCTGCCGGGGAGGCGGCTTCGCGATCGACGACGTCCTGTTTGCCGACGGTCTGCCAGGTCACGAGCACCGTGACCACGGCGATCAAGACGACAAGCCCCAGCAGGCTCAGGCAACCGAAAAGAACGGGTTTGAGGCATCCAGGGCGCGGACTCATGGACCAACTCCCGGGTCTTGGGGGCGAGGCGGCGGTTCGCCGGGCAGCGTAAACCCCAGCCGGCGCGCTGTCAGCGCCAAATTTACGCGGTTGACCCAGCGCCGGTTTCGGTCCCGGACTTGAAAAAGCCGCCGTTTCCTGTATACTTGTTCGCTTGTCCACGGGAGCCAGGGCCTGTCCGGACCCGGCGCCGTCCCCTTCTTTCTGAAGAGGTTCTGTCCTTATGACCTATATCCCGCGCCAGAAGGTGACCGACCTGATCCCCAACAAATTCGAAGCGATCCGGGTGGCGGCCCTGGAAGCACGGCGCCTGAACGCCCGCGCGCGGGCGCTCGATGTGAGCCTGCCCGGCAAGATCACCAGCCTGGCCATCAAGCGCCTGCTGACCGGCAAGGTCGCCTGGTACGACCGGCGCGAGCGCGAGCGCGCGCTCAGGCAGGAGCAGACCGCGGCCGCGGAGCAGGGTGAGTAGCCTCATGCCGCGCGGTAACGTGCTGCTCTTGGTCTCGGGCGGTATCGCCGCGTACAAGGCCTGTTACCTGACCCGCCTGCTCCGGCAGGCGGGTTTTGCCGTCAAGGTGGCCATGACCGACGCGGCTCAGCGGTTCGTCACCCCGATGACCTTCCAGGTGCTGAGCGAGCATCCCGTGGCCAGCGACCTCTGGGGCGAGGGCCAGAGTCGCGCGCTCGATCACGTCGAGTACGCGCGCTGGGCGCAGGTCGCGGTGATCGCCCCGGCGACCGCCAACCTGCTCGCGAAACTGGCGCACGGCATTGCCGATGACATCTGCTCGACCTTGCTGCTGGCGCATCCCGGACCCGTGATCGCCGCGCCCGCGATGAACGACAACATGTGGGAGCACCCGGCGACCCAGGCCAATCTCGCCGTGCTGCGCCAGCGCGGGGTCGAGATCATCGAGCCCGGCGAGGGCTGGCTCGCGTGCGGCGTCGAGAGCAAGGGCCGACTCGCCGAACCGGAGCAAGTGCTGGCCGCCGTCGAACGCCGTTTGGCCGCCGCCGCGACCGGCCCCGATCCGGTGCGCCGGTTCTGGACCGGACGCCGGGTGACCGTGACCGCGGGTCCAACCTGCGAGGCCATCGACGCGATTCGCTATCTCGGCAATCGATCGACCGGCGTCATGGGCGCGGCGCTGGCGCAGCAACTCGTGGCGCTCGGCGCCCGGGTCAATCTGATCGCGGGTCCGGGCAGCGCGCCACCGCCGGCTGGCCTGGCCGCCCTCGAGCGCGTCACCAGCGCCGCCGAGATGGCCGCCGCCGTGAGCGCGGCGCTCGATCGAGGCTGCGACTGGTTGTTCATGGCGGCGGCCGTGGCCGACTACACGCCGCGCCGCCCGCTCACCGGCAAGCTCAAGAAGGAGACTCAGGGCGACACCTGGACCCTCGAGCTGGTGCGCACACCGGATATTCTGTGCGACGTGGTTGCACCCCGGCGCGACGGTCTGACCGTGGTCGGCTTCGCGCTCGAGACCGACGATCTGTTAGCCAACGCGACCGCCAAGCTGGCTGCCAAGAAGCTGGACTGGATCGTGGCCAATGATCCGACGGCAGTCGGCGCCGGATTCGGCGCGCGTCCGCACTCGGTGCATCTGCTCGGCCCGGCGGGCGAGATCTGGCACAACCCGCAGCCGCTGCCCAAACTTGAACTCGCCGCCGAACTGCTGGCCCGGCTGGCCGCCGTGTCCGCCTCTTTCGGAGATCTCGCGTGAGCGATCTGCGCCATGCCCTGGCGGCCGACTTGATTCAGTACCTGCAACAGCAGCGCCAGGCCGGAATGAGCGTTTTATGGGTCGACGGCGACGCGCGCGCCATCACGGCGCCGATCGGCCCGGCCGCGGCGGCGCCGGACGAACCCGTGCCGTCTCAGGACGCCCGCGCCAATGCCAAGCAGGAAATCCAGCGCCGGTTCCAGAGCGAATGCGACCGTTTCGTGCAGGACGCTCTCGCGCAGATCGCCCGCACGCGCGCGGCGGTCGCTGCCCTCGCCGGTGTCGCCGAGCCCGTCGCGCCGGCGCCCGCCCGAGCGGCGCAGGCCGACCTGTTCGGCGCCCCCGCGCCCAGCGAACCGGTCGCGCCGGTTTCGCCCCCTGCGCCGCCGACGGCGCCAGCTACCGCCGAGGAGATCGGCGATCCTGCGGCGGCACTGGCCGCGATCGCCGGCGAAGTGCGCGCCTGTACCCGCTGCCGGTTGCACGCCGGCCGTAACTTGGCGGTGCCGGGCACGGGGAATCCGCGCGCGGGCCTCGTGCTGATCGGTGAGGCGCCGGGTCAGGAAGAAGACCGGCAAGGCCTGCCCTTCGTCGGGCGCAGCGGTCAACTGTTGACGGATATCTTGCGCGCCATCGGTTTCGCGCGCGAGGATGTGTTCATCGGCAACGTCCTGAAATGCCGGCCGCCGGACAATCGGGATCCGCAGCCCGAAGAAGCGGCGGCGTGCAGTCCGTACCTCGACCGCCAGCTCGCGGTGATCCGCCCCCGGTTGATCCTGTGCCTGGGCCGCATCGCCGCCCGACGCCTGCTCGGCACCGACGCCACGCTCGGGTCGTTGCGCCGCAGCCTGCATTTCCGCGGGTCCACGCCTGTGATGGTGACCTACCATCCAGCGGCGCTCTTGCGCAATCCAGCCCAGAAACGCGAGGTCTGGGACGATGTCCGCAAACTGCGCGCACTCTACGACGCGTTGGGCGACCCCGTGGATCCTACGACCGTTTGACCTTTCGCACCCCTCCTTGCTCGACGACCCGGGTTAACAGGCCGGTTAGCTTACCAAGTTTCTGCGACGCAAACGCTTGAAGTGATTGCGGTCACACCGGACGTTCGCGAGGTTATGAGCAGGCAGGGCGAAGGCCGCGCGGGCTTCTCGTAAGTTGTTTATTGCTAGTGAGTTTGTGGCGCAATGCCGACACTTTTACAGTGGTATGCCGGTTGCATGAGATAAACAGCGACGCGGCTGTATATTACGGAACAAACGCATGAGTGCTCGTATCGCCTGCCCGCACGAATCTTGGTTGCAGTGCGTCGCTAAAAACCGGGGGGCCTGGGCGGATACCCGTTCGGGCCTCCTGGTCGTTTAGGCGCGATCAACCGCGCTTTCTGGCGACGAGCAGCGGGAATTCGAAACGCTCGTCGCAGCCGGTGATCGGCGGGTAGAAGCTGACCCGGTCGAATCCAGCCTGCGCCAGCAGCGCGACCAGTTCTTCGTCGCTATAGGCCTGGTGAGACTGCGCATAGCGGTCGAGCCGGCCGCTGACCGGGTCGAAAATCCAGTGGACCGTGATCTCGGCGCGCGCGTCGGCATCCCAGGCCCATTCCTGCAGCCAAAGATGCGGCCCGTCGGCGAAGACGTTGTCGGCGCCGATCTCCCAGCTCGAGCCGTCTTCGCACGGGAACAG
>JAQULN010000164.1 GCA_028718575.1 Candidatus Krumholzibacteriia bacterium
CACGGTGAGCGTGCGGTCCTTGATGTCCTTGCCCAGGTCGGTGATGGCTTCCTTGCTGACGGCGCTGAGGCCGAGGTCGTAGCGGAAGTCGAGGATCAACCGGTCCACCAGGGTCAGGTCGATGCCGAAGACCACGCTCCAGACCGAACTCTCGGTGTCGTCCTTGATGTCCACAGTATTGCCGAGGCTGTCCTCGTACTCCGATTTGACCGTGAACGCGATCGCCGGCCCCGCGTAGATCGACGGCGCGACGGCCGGGATCGGGAGCTTGAACTTGGCGAGGACCGGGATCTGGATGGCGTGCAAGCTGTAGTCGAACTTGGTGTTGCCGGTCAGGGTTCCCTCCTTGCAGCCTTTGGTGGTGTAGAGCGCTTCCACCTGCAGGTGCATGCCAGGGTAGGTAAGGTTGGCGAACAGACCGCCCGTAAAGCCCGTCCGGCTCGAAGAGTCGAGATCGTCCAGATTGACGTTCGAAAAGTTGACGCCGCCCTTCACGCCGAAGGAGGGCATGAGTTGGGCCGAGGCGACGCCCGCGAGCAGCGAGGCCGTGGCGAGGGCGAGCAGGAGCATTCGCAGCATGATTTCACCTCCGTGAATCGTCCCATTCAATCTCGGCCGCCGCGGCGACGAGCTGCAGACGGCTTTCGTCCTGAATCGCGTTTCGGCGATCCTACGTTGGCGGCCGCCAGCCGTGAAGCAAAAAACGCGCCGCCCGCCGCCGCGCAAGCCGGGTCATCGTAAATATGTATAGTCGTTGAAGACGGCTTCGTAGCGGCGCTGCAGCACCGCCGACTCGCGCGCGGTCAAGCGCCCTTCGCTGACGGCCTTCTCGAGGTCGTGCCGCCAACGCTCGACCAGTTCGCGCCGGTCGTACTGCACGTAGCGCAGCACCTGCCCGACCGAGTCGCCGCGCACCACGCTGGTGAATACGACCTGGCCGCTGTCGTTCACGTCGACGTGGACAGCGTTGGTGTCGCCGAAGAGGTTATGCAGGTCGCCGAGGATCTCCTGGTAGGCGCCCACCAGGTAGACCGCGAAGTAGTAGCGCTCGCCCGGGCGGAGCTGATGCGCCGGCAGGTAGTGCTTCACCTCGCGCAGATCCGCGAAGCGGTCGATCTTGCCGTCCGAGTCGCACGTGATGTCGCCGAGAACCACGCGCCGCGACGGCTGCTCATTGAGCCGGCTCACCGGCGTGATGGGGAAGATCTGGTCGATGGCCCAGCTATCGGGCACCGACTGGAAGATGGATAGATTGCAGAAATACGTGTCGGTCAACAGCGCGGGCAGACGCTGCAGATCCTCCGGCACGTAGTGCAGTTCGCGGGTCATCCCGTTGATCGCGTTCAGGAGCGCCCAGTAGCATTGATCGCCGAGGGCGCGGTCCTCGATCGAGATCAGCCCCAGGTTGAACTGCTGCAGCATGTCCTGGCGCAGCTCGACCGCGTCGTGCAGCGTTTCCTGGCAGTTCTTGGGCGTCAACTCCTGCAGCAGTTGCGCCATGTTGACGATCGAAGGCGACTCGGTCGCCGCCTGCACCGCCTTCGTGTCACACGGCAGACTGAAGGTGTTGGCCAGGCCCAGCACCTCCATCACCAGCACCGAGTTGTAGGCCACCATGGCCCGGCCGCATTCAGTGACGATCACTGGATGGGCGACCTCGGCCTCCTCGCAGGCCTGCATCAGGATCCAGACGACGTCGCGGGCGTATTCGTCGACCGTGTAGTTCATCGATGATTCGAACGCGGTCTTCGAGCCGTCGTAGTCGACCGCGAGGCCGCCGCCCACGTCGAAATAGGTGAGCTGCGGGCAGCGTTGCGCGAGCTGGACGTAGATCTGCGACGCCTCGCGCACCGCCTGCTTGAGCGACGAGATGGCGGTCAACTGGCTGCCGATGTGGAAATGCAGCAGCCGCACCCAGTGCAGTTTGTCGTACTCGCGCAGCTTGGTCAGCGCGGCGACGATCTCGGTCACCGTTAGACCGAACTTGGCGCGCTCGCCGCCGCTGCGTTCCCAGCGGCCGGCGCCGCGGCCGGCCAGACGCAGGCGGAAGCCGATCTCCGGTTCGACCTCGAGCTTCTCGCTGACCTCCAGCAGGAGGTCGATCTCCGACGGCTTTTCGACGACGATGATCGGGCGCCGCCCGATCTGCCGCGACATCAGCGCCAGCTCGAGATACTGCCGGTCCTTGTAGCCGTTGCAGATCAACAACGCGTCGGGATTGTCCTGGATCGCCATGACCGCGATCAGCTCGGGCTTGCTGCCCACCTCCAGACCCAGGGAAAACTCGCGGCCCGCTCGGCTCAGCTCGCTGACCACGTGGCGCTGTTGATTGACCTTGATGGGGTAGACCGGGACGTAACCGCCCCGGTACTGGTACTCCTCGATAGCGGCGCGGAACGCGCCGTGGATTACGCGCAGACGGTGGCGCAGGATGCCGTTGAAGCGAAAGAGCACGGGTAACTGGATATCCCGTTGCCGCACGGCCTCGACGAGTTCGTGCAGATCGAGCGCCGGCCCGCCGCGCCCATCCGGCTGAACGCTGACATTGCCGCGTTCGTTGACGCCGAAGTAGCCGGCCCCCCAGTGTTCGAATCCGTAGAGCTGCTCGCTCTTGGCCACGGTCCAGGGATCGCCAGGCAGCATGGCCGTTCCTTTCGGCTGCGGATCTGCGTCCGTTCGCGATGATCGCCGCGCCGCTTCACCGGCGGCCGCGACCGTGGTCGCATGCAGGCTAGTACGCCTGCGCGAAGAGCACTCTGCCCCGGCTCGGTTTGCCGCAGCGCACGCAGGCGCCCGGGGTCTCGTCACCATCCAGCGGTATGTTGCGGATGGTCACCTTCGTTTCTTCCTGCACCTGGGCTTCGCAGGCCGCGTCGCCGCACCAGGGGCAATGCGCGAAGCCCCCGCCACGATTGGCATAGAGATCGGTGAACTCGGCCCAGGTGTCGAGGCGGTGCGTGTTGGCCACGAGCCGCGCCGCGGCACGGTCGAAAAGGTCTCGCTGGATGCGATCCAGCTCGGCCTGCACGCCGTCCGCGATATCCACGAACGCCGCCGTGCGTTTGGCGCCGTCGTGGCGCGACTTGAGCATGGCCGTGGCGGCGGCCAGGTCGCGCGGGCCGATCTCGAGCCGCAGCGGCACCCCCTTGCGTTCCCATTCGCTGTACTTCCAGCCGGGACGCAGGTTGTCGCGGTCGTCCACGTGGACCGGGCCGATCCGCGGGCGCAGCTCGGCGGCCAGTTTCTGCGCCGCCGCGCAGACCGCGGACTTTTCGTCGTCGTTCTTCCAGATGGGCACGATCACAACCTTGGTGCCGGCAATGCGGGGCGGCAGCACGAGGCCGTCGTCGTCGCTGTGGGTCATCAAGAGAGCGCCGATGATGCGCGTGGACATGCCCCAACTCGTGGCCCACACGAGGTCCACCTTGCCGGCCTGGTCCTGGAACTTCACGTCGAAGGCGCGCGCGAAGTTCTGGCCGAGGTCGTGGCTGGTCGCGGCTTGCAGGGCCTTGTTGTCCTGCATCATGGCCTCGATCGAGTAGGTCTCGACCGCGCCGGCGAAGCGCTCGCTCGGCGTCTTGACCCCGGCGATCACCGGCATCGCCAGCACCTCTTCGGCGAACCAGCGGTAGACCTCGAGCATCTGCAGCGTCTCGGCGCGGCCTTCCGCCTCCGTGGCGTGCGCGGTGTGGCCTTCCTGCCAGAGAAACTCGGTGGTGCGCAGGAACATGCGTGTGCGCAATTCCCAGCGCATGACGTTCGCCCACTGGTTGATCAGGATCGGCAGGTCGCGGTAGCTCTGGATCCACTTGCGGTACATGTCCCAGATCACGGTCTCGCTGGTGGGCCGTATCACGTATTCCTCGTCCAGCTTCGACGCAGGATCGGGTATGAGATCCGCCTTGCCGTCGCGCTCGACCTGCATCAGGCGGTGGTGGGTGACGATCGCGCACTCCTTGGCGAAGCCTTCGACGTGCTCGGCCTCCTTGGCGAGAAAGCTCTTGGGGATCAACAGCGGGAAGTACGCGTTGACGTGGCCCAACTCCTTGAACTTCGCGTCCAGGGTGCGCTGGATGTTCTCCCAGATGGCGTACCCGTTGGGCCGGATAACCATGCAGCCGCGCACGGGGGAATTGTCGGCGAGCTCGGCCTCGCGGATGACGTCCTGGTACCAACGGTTGTAGTCGTCGGCACGCTTGGTGATCTCGGCCATGGTCCTCGTCGTCCTTTCCGGGGGTGCCGCAGATGCCGGTCCGGCCGGGGACGCCGGCGCTGCCGGAACAACAATAGTAGGCCCCACAGCCGCGCCGCAGGGACCTCGCAAGATAACACAGGCGCCGGGCCGGCGAAAGCCGCGGCGAAACGCACCGCGGGCGAGCAGCGCGGACCGCCCGGCGTGGCCGACAGCTAGCAAATGACGACACTCTGGTTGACGACCGGTTCGATTCGCGGTTCATTGAGCGCCAGAGGAGGCCCGTCATGAGACACCGCGCAACGAAATCGGTCGCGTATGTCGCCGCCGCGCTGGTTGTGATCCTCGCGCTGGCGGCCTGCGAAGACGACCCCGCCTCCGTCACGACGAAGGACACGCTCAGCGACCCGCTCGGCGACATCGCGGCATTGAACGGCTATCTCTTTGCGACGAACGAGGATCGCTCGGGTCATGCCGGCAGCCAGGTCGATCTCTTCCAGTTCAACGCCGACGGCGTCGCCGAGGAGCAGTTCGACCTCGCGCTCAACGGCGTTGGCTATCTGGCCGCCTGCAGCGACGGCGAGTGGTTGTATCTGCAGTCGCGCGGCACCGGGCGGCTGTTCAAGGTCTCGCCGGTCGGCGAGATCGCCTGGGTGCGCTCCGACCCCTTCGCCGGCGCCGGCAAGCTGGCCTGCGGCATCGCCTACCGCGCCGACGTCGACTCGTTCGTCGTCATCTACCGCAATCCCGGCACCACGGCGTATACGACGCGGCAGCACGGTCCGGATTTTGCGGGGCCGGCGAGCCCGCCGGTCACGAACGACTGGACATTGTTCGATCCGGCCGCCGGCATCCTCGCCGTGACATGGCTCGACGGCTGGCTCTGGGCGCTCGGCCTGGACCAGGTCGGCCAGGCCGTGGTCCAAGGCCTGCGCGACGACGGCAGCGCCACACGGTTCCTGACCCTGGACGACGCCACCGCCTGCGGTCTGACCGTACTCGACGACGAACTCGTCGCCGCTTACCCGGACCGCCGCTTCGAGACCGTTATCGACGAAGAATAGCGAGGATCCTGTCGCGGTCCCTTTCCCACCAGGTACGCTGAGCGTCATTTTGCGTTGACTCCTGCCGCTGCCTGCCGCTAGGGTGACCGCGAGGGGAGGACCTCAATCAACGGCTATCCGTTCTGGTACGGGTGGACGGAACCTCCCTGCTCGTGGAGCAGGTTTGTCTCCTGTTCTCCGCGAGCGGATTCACACTCTACTGCAGGAGGTTTGACATGAGGAAAATCGTCGTATCTCTAGCTCTGGCTTGCGTGGTGCTGGTCGCGTCCGGCTCCGTCGCGCTGGCGCAACTGCAGGGCCCGCTCATCTCGGTGAACCCGACCTCTTATGACTTCGGCCAGGCCCCGCTGTATACGGTTTCGTCGTTCGTCTTGACGGTGTACAACACCGGCGATGCGCCGCTGACCGTATACTCGGTCAAGACCAGGGCGCCGTTCATCGACAGCGTCTCGGCGCCCTTCATCATCGCTCCGGGCGGCCACGCCAAGATCAATGTCGGCTTCGCGCCCACGCAGGTCGGCGTCTTCTCGGGCGTTGTCACGCTCGATACGAACGCCTGGAACACTCCGGTGGTGAACGTGCCGCTCACCGGCGAAGGCATCGACTAGCCAGTAACAACCGCCGCCGCATTTTGAAAGCGGACGGGACACGGGGGCCGACGGCGGCCCCCGTGTTGTGTCCGCGTTGATGGTCAGCGCGCCAGCACGACCTTGCCGCTCAGGCGCTGCCCGCCGGCGTCGAACCGGTACAGGTAGACGCCGCTGGCGAGCCCGTCGGGACGCCAGTCGATCTGGTGGCGACCGCCGGCGAGCGGTCCGTCGAGCAACGTGGCGAGGCGATGGCCGCGCACGTCGAATACGTCGAGCCGCACGGCGGCGGCGGCTTGGGCAAGGTCGAGGACGAACGTCGTGCGCGGGTTGAAGGGGTTGGGCGCCGCGGCCAGCGACGTCGTCGCCAGCGCCGGCAGGTGATCCGGGGCTTCGGTGGAGAACGAGTTGGCGAAGACATAGGTGGCGTCGTCCCAGTTGCTGACCGCCAGGTCGAGCCCGCGGGAGACCTGATACGTCACCGCGACGGTGCCGGCTGCCGGCTCGGCGAGCGAAACCCAGCCGTCGCGGCGATCCCAGCACCACACCTCCAGCGGCAACGGCGCCCCCGCGACGGTCACCGCCGCGACGTTCTGCAGGTGGCGATGCGGCAGATCCAAGAGCCGCGAACCGCTCGCGAACACCGCCGTCTCCGTGCGCGCCAGGCCCGCGTCCAGATCGGCCAGGGCGAATCCCTCGACCACCGACGACCACGCCGACGCGGTCTGCCAGTCGGGTTGTGCGGAGAAACCGCCCGTTCCGTCGTTCAGGTACACCCGGATCGGT
>JAQULN010000165.1 GCA_028718575.1 Candidatus Krumholzibacteriia bacterium
CGACGTTGAAGAAGCTGCGCGCGCAGGCGGACGAGCTTCTGCTCGCGACGGACGAGGACCGCGAGGGCGAGGCCATCAGTTGGCACGTGCTGGAGGTGCTCAAGCCGAAGATCCCGGTTCGGCGGATCACGTTCCACGAGATCACCCGCGAGGCTATCCAACACGCGATCGCGAATCCGCGCGAGGTCGACCAACAGGTCGTGCGCGCGCAGGAGAGCCGCCGCATCCTGGATCGCTTGTACGGCTACGAGTTGTCGCCGGTGCTCTGGAAGAAGGTGCGCACCGGCCTGAGCGCCGGCCGCGTCCAGAGCGTGGCGGTGCGCCTGATCGTCGAGCGCGAAGAGGCCCGCCAGCGCTTCGTCCGCGCGGTTTACTTCGACGTCGAGGCGCTGCTCTACGGGCCGGGCGGGCAGAATTTCACCGCCCGCCTGCAAGAGATCGACGGCGTTCGGCTTGCCGGCGGCAAGGATTTCGACCCGGAAACCGGACGCCTGCTGCAGCCGCAGCGCCGGCTCTTGCTTAACGCGGCAGAGGCAGAAGCGATCCAGGCCGGCGCGCGCGCTGCCGCCGCTCTGCCGTGGCGCGTGGTCAACGTCGACCGCAAGGAAACCCGGCAGCGGCCGGCGCCGCCGTTCATCACCTCGACGCTGCAACAGGCGGCCAGCACGCGGCTGCGTCTGTCGCCGGCGGAAACCATGAAGATCGCGCAGCGGCTCTACGAAGGTATCGAACTCGGCGGGGGCGAGCGGGTCGGACTGATCACCTACATGCGCACTGATTCGCTGAACCTGGCGGCGTCGGCCCAGCGCGAGGCGGCGAGCGTCGTGCGACGGCGTTTCGGCGACGAGTTCACCGACGGCCCGCGTTCCTACAAGACGAAGGCCAAGGGTGCGCAGGAAGCGCACGAGGCGATCAGGCCGACCAGTTTCGCGCGTGCGCCCGAAGACTTGGCGGACGCGTTGACGGATCGCGAGCTTGCACTGTATCGGCTGATCTACGACCGCGCCCTCGCCAGCCAGATGACCGACGCGCGCTTGGACAAGACCACGGCCGACCTGGTGTGTCGATGTGGCGACCGGCAGTTGCTCTGGCGGGCGAATGGATCGATCGTGACGTTTCCCGGGTTCTTGCGGGTCTACGGTGAGCGGGAGCGGGACTCCTTGCTCCCGGACCTGCAAGTGGGGCAGCTGTTGCCCGATCCGCAGGCTCCGCTCGACGAAGAGCCGCCGCAAGGCGTGGCGGAGGTCCGCGCGCTGCGGCACGAGACGCAGGCGCCGGCGCGCTTTTCCGAGGCGAGCCTGGTCAAGGCCCTCGAGGACGAAGGCATCGGACGCCCGTCCACTTATGCCAGCATCATCTCGACGATCCAACTGCGCGGATACGTGCAGAAGAAGAACGGCGTGCTGCTGCCGACGTACGTCGGGATGGCGGTCGTGCGCCTGTTGCGCGACCACTTCCCCCGCTACGTGGACGTTAAGTTCACCGCCGGCATGGAAGAGGAACTCGACGCCATCGCGCGCGGCGAGGTCGACTGGCGGGATTTCCTGCATCGTTTCTATCGCGGCAGCGCAGATGATCCCGGTTTGGTGGAGCGCATCGCGGGCGAGCTCGAGCGTATCGAGTTTCCGGCCATTCCCATCGGGGAGGATCCCAAGAGCGGCGAGCCGTTGCGCGTCAAGATCGGACGCAAGTCGGTCTACGTGCAGGCCGGCGAGGGCGGCACCGGCGCCAGCGTCACCCTGCCGGACGATCTGATGATCGACGACCTGACACCGGCGGCGGTGCACGATTTGCTGGCGGCCAAACGCAGGAGCCTCGAGCCGATCGGCCAGGATTCCGCCACGGGCAAGAACATCTATGCCTTGCTGGGACCGTACGGCCCCTATCTACAGCTCGGCGAGAACGACGACACGCCGAAACCGAAGCGGGTGAGCCTGGGTCGCGGAACCGATCTGAGCAAGGTCGATCTCGAGCTTGCCCGGCGACTGTTGTCGCTGCCGCGGGAGCTGGGGGACGACCCCCGGACCGGCGTTCCGGTGCGGGCGGGTCTCGGCCGCTTCGGCCCGTTCGTGGTGCGCGAGAAGACATTCGCCAGTCTCGCCTCGGCGGACCAGCTCTTCAGTATCACGCTCGAGGAGGCGGTGCGGCGGATCGAGGACAAGGAGGCCGGCAAGAAACCGGCCCTGGCCGAACTAGGGCCACACCCGGAAACGGGCGAGATGCTGCGCGTGTGCAAGGGCCGCTACGGTCCGTACGTGACCGACGGCAGCCGCCACGCCTCCTTACCGAAGGATCGCGAGCCAGCGTCCGTCACGGTCGCCGACGCCGTGGCGTGGTTAGCGGCGGCCGCCGAACGCAAGGGCGGTTCGCGGCGCCGGCAGGCGGCGGCCGTCCGCGGCGAGTCGCCCGCGGCGACGGGCCGCGCGCGGGGCGCCAGGAAGGACGCCAGTCGACGCGCCGCGAAGCGCGCGAAGAAAAGCGCCAAAAAGGGCACCAAGAAAAGCGCCAAGAAAAGCGCCAAGACGACTTCGCGGTCCTCGCCGACCGACGGGGCATCGACGCGCCAAGCGGCCGGCTCCCAAACGGCCGCAAGCTCGCCGATGGACGACGCGCGGTCAGCACCCAAGGCGGCGGCGAAGGTCCCTGCGGAGGATTGATGGCCACGCCCGAGATCCGCATCGTCGGCGGGGGTCTGGCCGGCTGCGAGGCCGCCTTGCAGCTTGCCGGGCGGGGCCGGCCGGTCGAGCTCTACGAAATGCGGCCGTCGGTGCCGACACCGGCGCACCGGACTGATCGGCTGGCCGAGATCGTCTGTTCCAACAGCTTCAAGAGCACCGATCCCGCCACGGCCGGCGGCCTGCTCAAGGACGAACTCGCCCGGCTGGATTGCCGGTTATTGGCGATCGCCCGCGCTTGCGCCGTGCCCGCCGGCGCGGCCCTCGCGGTTGACCGCGAGCAATTCGCCGCCGCGGTCGAGGCGCGGATCACGGCCGAACCGCTGATCACGCTGCGCCGCGAAGAGATCGCCCGTCTGGAGACGGCGCCAGAACGCTGGTGGATCGTGGCCACCGGACCGCTGACCAGCCCGGCGCTGCAGCACGAATTGGCGACGTTGACCGGGCGCGACGGTCTGCACTTCTTCGACGCCATCGCGCCCACGGTGACCCTGGCGTCGCTCGACCACGCAAAGCTCGAACGCGCCGCGCGCTACGGCAAGGGCGGCGCGGACTATCTCAACGCGGCGATGGACGCCGAGCAGTACGAGGCATTCTACCGAGCGTTGACCGCGGCCGAACGCCTGCCGGTCAAGGATTTCGACCGCGCGGCGCTGTTCGAAGGCTGCCAGCCGCTGGAGGAGATCGCCGACAGCGGTCCGCAGTCGCTCGTCTTCGGCCCGCTGCGGCCGGTCGGTCTGCCGCGGCTGCCGTCGGGCCGCCGGCCGCACGCCGTGGTCCAGTTGCGCCAGGAGAACGCCGCGGGCACGCTGTTCGGATTGGTTGGCTGTCAGACGCGGTTGCGCTGGGATGATCAGAAACGCGTCTTCCGCCTGATCCCGGGCCTCGAGCAGGCTGAGTTCGTCCGGCTGGGCCAGATGCACAGGAACTTCTACGTCGACACGCCGCGCGTCCTGCGGCCGGATTTCGCGTTGCGGACCGAACCGTCGATCCGCCTGGCGGGGCAGATCACCGGGGTCGAGGGTTATGTCGAGAGCATCGCCGGCGGGCTGGTCACCGCGCTGCACCTGGACGCCGAGTTGGACGGACGCCGGTTGCCGCCTTGGCCATACACCACGATCATCGGCGCGTTGCACCACAGCTTCCTGTTCGACGATACGTCCGAGCGCCTGACGCCGATGAACGCCAATTTTGGTTTGCTACCCGAGCTCGACCGGCCGGTCAAAGATAAACGGGACCGTAAACTGGCCAAACGCGAGACGGCGCTGGCCGACCTCGATCTCTGGCTGGAGATGGCCAACGAGCGATGAACCTCAAACCGTTTTTGGATTACCTGGCCGCCGAGCGCGGCCTCAGTCCGCGGACCTGCGAGCACTATGCCCGCGACCTCAGGTCGTTTGTGCGCACCGCCGCGTCGCTCGGCGCCGTGCCGCCCGAGCCGTCGGCGGGCGATTGGCCGCGTCTCGCGGAACCGGGCCTGGTGCGCGCGCACCTCGCGGGGCTGCGGCGCCTGGACCGCAGCCGGGCCACGGTGGATCGACACCTGGCCAGTATCCGGGCGTTCTTGCGCTGGCTGCAGCTCAGCGGCCGCATCGCGGCGCTGCCGTCCGATCTCGTCGCCGGCCGCGGCGGCCGTGAACGGAAGCTGCCCGTCGTGCTCAGCGAACAACTCGTGGACCAGCTGGTGAGCCTGCCTGCGGCGAACACCGCCCGCGGCCGGCGCGACCGCGCCCTGCTCGAGCTGATCTATGGCCTCGGTCTGCGCCTGGCGGAAGTGGTCGGGCTCGACTTGGGCGCGGTCAACCTGGTCGACGGACAGGTCCGCGTGCACGGCAAAGGGGGCAAGGAGCGCCTCCTGCCGCTATGCGGTGCGGCCGCGGCGGCGCTTTGCGAACACCTTGCCGGAGCGCTCGACCCCGGCGAGTGGCACGCGGTGCAGGACGGACGCTTGACGCGCGAACTTGCCGCGCGCCCGGTGTTCAGAGGCCGGCGCGGGCGGCGGCTCGCGCCCCGCACTGTGCAGGCGCGGGTGGCGCACTATGCTGTGGAACTCGCCGGCCTGGCCGGCGTATCGCCGCACACGCTGCGCCACTGTTTCGCCACCCACCTGCTCGACGGCGGGGCCGGTGTGCGGATCGTGCAGGAATTGCTGGGGCATGGCAACCTTGCCACGACCCAGATCTACACCCACCTCAGCCGCAGCCAGGTGCGCGAGGCTTTCCTGCAGGCGCACCCGCGGGCGCGGCGAAAGGATTGACCGGCATGTCCGAGATCCGCTCTACCACCGTTCTCGCCGTCCTGCGCGATGGGCGCGGCGCGATCGGCAGCGACGGCCAAGTCACACTCGGCCAGACGGTAGCCAAGCACGGTGCCGTCAAGGTTCGCGAGCTGTTCAACGGCAAGGTCCTCGTCGGCTTCGCCGGCGGCGCGGCGGATGCCTTTACGCTCTGGGAGAAATTCGAGGCCCATCTCGAGCGATACAACGGACATCTGCGGCGGGCCACGGTCGAGCTTGCGCGGGAATGGCGGAGCGACCGCATCCTGCGCCGCCTCGAGGCGATGATGATCGTGATGGACCGCAGCGACGCTTTCATCGTCTCGGGCAACGGTGACATCATCGAGAGCGACGATCACGTCGCGGCGATCGGCTCGGGCGCTGGCTACGCGCTGGCCGCCGCGCGTGCGCTGCGCCGGCACACCGATCTGGACGCGGCCGCGATCGTGCGCGAGGCGCTAGCCTTGGCCAGCGAGATCTGCATCTATACGAACGACCATTTCACGATCGTGGAACTGGCCGCCGGCGAGGAAGGTCGCTAGATGGAAATTCGCCAGATCACCGCCGAATCGCAGCTCACCTGTCGGGACATCGTTGCGATTCTGGACCGCCACATCATCGGGCAGGCCGAAGCGAAGCGCGCCGTCGCCATTGCGCTGCGCAACCGCTGGCGGCGCATGCGGCTGCCCGAGGCGGTGCGCCGCGAAGTCGTGCCCAACAATATCATCCTGATCGGACCGACCGGAGTCGGCAAGACGGAAATCGCCCGCCGCCTGGCCCAGATCGGCGGCTTGCCGTTTCTGAAGGTCGAGGCCACCAAGTTCACCGAGAAGGGATACGTCGGGCGCGATGTCGATTCGATGGTGCGCGATCTGGTGGAGAACGCGATGAACCTGGTGCGCTCTCGCAAAGAGGTCACCGTTCGCGAAGTCGTCGACCGCGCCGTCGAAGACCGTCTCATCGACTTGCTGTTCCCACCGCTGGCGGGCGACCAGCCCGACCCGGAGCGGCGCGCGCGCTGGGAGCGCAGCCGGGACAAAGTCCGCGAGCAGTTGCACACGGGCGTCCTCGATGACCGGCAGGTGACCCTGCGTCTGCAGCAGAGCCGCGTGCAGATCGCGAACATCTTCACCTCGGCCGGCATGGACATCGATCCCGGTTTCGAAGAGAGTTTCAAGAGCATGTTCCCGAAGCAGACGGTGGAGAAAGTGCTGACGGTCGCCCAAGCCCGCAAGCGATTGCGCGAGGAGGAGTTGAGCCGTCGATTGGATAGTGATCAGCTGACCCAGGAAGCGTTGGATCTGACCGAACAGGGCGGTATCATTTTCATCGATGAGATCGACAAGATCGCCGGCAAGGGCGGCGGCAGCGGTCCGGACGTGAGCCGCGAGGGCGTCCAGCGCGATTTGCTGCCGATCGTCGAAGGCACCACGGTCAGCACCAAATACGGTACGGTCAATACCGACCACGTCCTGTTCATCGCCGCGGGTGCCTTCCACATGAGCAAGCCCAGCGACCTGATCCCCGAGTTGCAGGGCCGTTTCCCGGTCCGGGTCGAGCTGTCGAGCCTGAGCGAGGCCGATTTCCGCAAGATCTTGCGCGATACAGACAACTCATTGCTGAAACAGTACCAGGCGATCCTCGATGTCGACCAGTGCCCGCTGCGATTCGA
>JAQULN010000166.1 GCA_028718575.1 Candidatus Krumholzibacteriia bacterium
AGCCTCCGAGCAGCAGAACGAGCGTCGCGACGACGAAAATCCTTGGTAATCCGCCGCACAAGCGTCGATTCATCGTTTCCTTTGCACGTTCGCCAGACCCTAATTGACGGATCTGATACCTTGTTGGTATAATGGAAGGCGCTCGTTGCCACCAGTTCAACCCCCGTGCCGCCACTCGTGAGGCCGGACCCCAGACCCGCGCGATCGTGGACAGAGGAGCCAGCCGTTGACGGTACATCCTTCTCGCTTTCTGCTACTGTTGCTCACGCTGATCGCTTTGTTCTGCGTGTTCGCACCACAACCGGCATACGCGTTGCTCACCATCGATTTCGAACAAACATACTATGTCCACCCCGGCATGCAGGTCTGGGATCTCAGCTTGATCCGGCATGACGGCTTATACAACATATTCTATCACGGCATTCCCGAGGCAACTCCCGGGGCAACGAACGCCAAACATATATGGCGAGCGACCAGCTCGGATCTCATTTACTGGTCTGAACCCACAATCGTCTTATCGACATCCGACGACCCGCACGAGGCCCTGGCCGTATGGGCTCCCGCAGTGGTCCATGACGACGAAACAGGATTGTGGTGGATGGCCTACACCGGCGTGGACGCCCAGGTGAACCAACGGATCTGCATGGCCTGGTCCCGCGACCTTCAGACCTGGTTCAAATCGCGCCTCAATCCGGTCCTGGAGCCGGACCCGGCGGCATTCTACTACCCTGCCACGGACGGTTGGGCCGAGTGCCGCGACCCGTTTCTGTTCCGCGAAGACGGGCTCTGGCACATGCTCGTCTGCGCCAGACTGTACGGAATCAGCGGCGGGCGAGGCGCGTTGGCGCGCACCACCTCCCCTGATCTGTTGCACTGGAGCCCGCTCGAGGTCTTTGCCGCCAACATGGGCGAGCAACCGGGGGGTTCGCTCGAAAGCCCGCAATATCTGGTCCGCGAAGGGGTCCACCACCTCTTCTTTCACGAGTACGCCACGATCGGCCTGAGTCACCTCGCCACCGTCGATCCTACGCAATGGGATTACGCCGGAAGAACTTACCTCGATCCTGGCATCGCCCCCGAGATCTGTACCTTCGACGACGGGCAATCCTATTTGCTGACCCGGATCGGAGCCTACCAAGAGCCGGGAGCCGCGGTTCTGAGCTGGGTGGCGCGCACCGACACGCTTCAATTCAACGATGGTCTCGCCGCTCCCGTCGTCTTCAAACCGCACCCGCTGCGGCGGAATTTCCGACTCTTCAGCGGTGCTGCCTGCCTGGGCAACCCTTGCTACGGCGACAACCCGGCCCGGCGCGGCGAACCGTCGGCCGGACTAGCAGGCCGTTTCTTCTTCGGTTCCCGCGAGTACTACCAGGGACCGCTCTCAGGTCGCGGCGACGCCGGCTCCATGCTCGGCCTGTCCGCGCAGGGTTATCTCGTCAGTTACCCCTTCGCCATCCAGGGCAACTCGATCACGCTGCTGGTGGGCGGGTCGAGCAGTCCACAGACATGTTACGTCGCTCTGGTGGACGCCGATACCGATACTGTGCTGCACAAGGCTACCGGCTACGGCTTCGAGACCATGAGCATGCGCTACTGGGATGTCAGCGACCTTCAAGGGCGCGAAGTCTACATCCGCATCCAGGACAGCGATCATACCAGCTATATCAACGTCGATGAGATTCGCGAGCGCATGGAATTCGTCTCCGCCGTCGCCGACCCGGCGCCGGTCGTGCCGACGTTGGTCGCGGACCTGGGGCCAAGGCCCAACCCCTTCAATCCCCGGACGACGTTGTCTTTCGAGTTGGCGACAGCCGCGCCCTGCCGAGTCCAGATCCACGACTTGCGCGGGCGGCTGATCTGGGACTCACGGACGTTCGCCGGCCAGCCCGGTACCAACTCGCTCGTTTGGCGCGGGATCAACAACGCGGGCGAAGCGGCGCCGGCAGGGGTCTATGTCTATCGGATCTCGCTGGCCGGCCGGCCGGCGGCCAGCGGCAAGCTCACGCTAATACCCTGACCCGGCTGGACGCGCGCCGCCGCGGCGCGCCTGCGATCGCGGTCGCCAGCAGCAGACCGAGCGCAGCCAGCCGGTGCGTTGCTCAGCGCGCGAGCAACAGCAGTTTGCCGCTGCCCGTGCAACCATGGCCGGTGATGCGATAGAGGTACTGGCCCGCCGGAGCGCGCTTGCCATCGGCGAGATTGCCGTCCCAGACCACCGTCACCCTGCCGTTGGCGGTTCGGCCGTTCGAGAGTCGACGAATCAAGCGGCCGCGCGCGTCGAAGATTTCGAGAACGGATGCCGGCGCTGACGCTCCCTGCTTCGCCAAGGTGGCGCCGGTCTGCAGCTCGATGGTCGCCGCGGCTCGGCAAGGATTCGGATAGACGGAGCTCGGCGCGGCCAGCAGTCCGCCGGCAAGAGGATCCGCGAGGAAGGCGGCCAGCAGTTCTTGGAGGCCCGCGATCGCCGTCGGCAGGGGCAGGCGAGCGTTTTCGATCGTGCCCGAAGCGACGGCCAAGGGACCGCCAAACAGGAACCGTATGTCCTCGGCGATGATCTCGCGATGGCGTTCGGCATGAGCGACCTGACTCGGCGCGAGCTGTTCGGCCGGCAGACCGCGTAATTCGCGATACGCTGCCCAACGCGCCGGGCGCCCGTCCACGGCCGCCCAGCAGAGGACATGCCCCAGTTCGTGCGTCGTCACGTAGGCAACGGTTTCGGCGGCTTGCGGCGCGAGACCCGGCGCCAAGAAGATCGCGTCCCGCCGGGCGAAACTGGACCGCACCGCGGCCGGATACCCTGGCAGCAAGAAGATGTCGACATCCAGAGCCGTCTGGAAACCATGCATGGCCATGACCGCCGCCGCCACGACGTCCGCGGCGACCGGCACGAGCTGCGACCAACTTGGTTGCTCTGTCTCGAGTTCCACGGCGCCCGCAAACGGATGTTCCAGCCATGTGCGACCGTCGCGGTCGACCAGCCATCGGGCCTGGATATCGTCGGCGGAGTGAATGGTCACGCGCAGGCCGGTGTCGGTGGTGACGACCAGCGACGCACGCGCCGCGCTGGCGAGCGCCAACAACCCGACCACCGACGCCAGAACGATCCCGATCGCATCCCCGCTGGCGATCCCTTTCGCACCGCGACGCGTCATCCCGAAACCTCCTGCTCCATCATGCGAAACGACAACATCTTAGAATCCCTTTTAAACCGTGATCGCTTGTTCTGCTGTAGACCACGCAGATGTCGTTCCTGCTCGCTGGTGAGACGCCGTCCGGTGGTCCAGGATCGTCCGATCGCCGCGGCGTATACAGTAACTAGACTGTTGACATATAGTTAAGGCCAGCATACGCACTGTGACAACCGCCGGCGCCGCACGCCGACACCGCGGCGAGCGAGCGCAACTGCGCGTGATGACCCAACTGCCTGGGGATTATAACACAAGCGAATATATTATGATATATCGTTTCTCTGCGGCGCATTTACGGACGATTCGTAAAGGATTTCCGCGAGGAGCCGGAATCTGCTGGTTTACGATCGGGGATATTGTGGCGCTTCGGGCGCTAGCCGGCCGGCATCGGCGATTTCGGGGCGCCGAATCGTGCCGAAGCGGCTTAACCAGAACGCGCCGAGTCCAACCGCCAGGGCGAGGATCTTGATCAGCCGACTGATCCAGATGAGCGGGAGCACGAGCGGCGGCGGCACGCCGACAACGCCGCCAAACGCCCCCAGCAGCGCCGGCAGATGCAGGATCAGCAAGCCGATCAGCACGGCGGCCACCGGTTGCCGACACTGGCGGCCGAGCGCCTGACAACAGCGACGACCGCACGCGATCGCGGTCGCGCCGACCGCGAGCAGATCGAGCAGGGCCAGGAGCAAGAGCAGCAACACCGCCACCGGGATGCCAATCACCGTCAGGATGAGAATCGCCGACAGGCCGAGCGCCGCCGCGTGGCCGAGCACCACGAGCAGCAGGCCCAGGCCGAGGCTCGGCAGAAATCTCGCCGCAACGGTTGCAACGACGACGTCAAGACGCGCGCGCGGCACCGCGACGATCAGCACGAGCACCAACAAGACGGTGAGCACGAAGAGCCCCTGCCAGGCCCCGAAGACCGGCCAGGCCGTTGGCCCGAAGAGTCGTCCGCCGTCGCGCAGAAGCATCCGTTCGCCTGGATTGACGACCGTAAGCGAACCCGTCTGCACATTGTCTCCGCGCTCCAGCTTGCCGAGCACGACCGTTACCGCTCCATCGACGGCGGCACCTTCGGCGAGTTCGACCGAACCGAGGACCACCACGAGATCGCCCTGGATTCTTCCCTTGACCCGGACCTCGCTGAAGATCGCAATCACATCGCCCCGCACGACCTCATCCGCGGCGATCTCGACGTCGTCGCTCAACTTGACGATGTCGCCCTCGATGAAGCGCTCCGGCTGCGGCGCCGGCGGCGCCGTGCCGTTGGATCTCGACGTTGCCCAACTCCAAGCGGAACCGGCGCGGCCGGTGTTGATGTGGAGCGTATCGGGGATCTCGTCGAGGATCATGCGCGTGATCGAGGCCAGGCCTTCGCCGATGCGCTCGCCCAGATCCGGCGGCAAATCGACGGTCACACGGCCGCCATGGCGATCGCGCAGACTCACGCGCCCCATGTCGACCTCGAGCTGCAGCGCGGCAAGCTGTTCTGTCACTGCCGTGATGACTTCCCCCAGCGAGCCGACAGAGTTCTCGAGATCCGCCAGCCAGAGCTGCTGCTGAGCACGATCGCCCTCGGAGCCCGCCATCGAGTCTTGCAGCGCCCGCACCAGCTCCCGGTAGCGTTCGATTTCCTGGCGCAGCGAATCGCGGAGGGCAACGCGTTGCTGGAACTCGATGACCGCGCTGCCGCCGTCGACCGCGGCCGCCGGTTGGCTACGACCCGTCGATCCGGCCAACAACAGGAACGCGCAGCCGAGACCCGCGACGACCGCGGTCCTGGTGGCGGGGTGCTGTCCGGACACACGTGCCATGGTTCAAGCGCCTCTTCCAGCCTGGCGAAGACCGAGCACCAGACGTCGTCCGACCGCTTGCAAGCGCAAGAGGAATTCCGGCAACAGGCCGATCGCGATCAGGACGCCGGCCACCTCCGGCGGCCAGCCCACCGCGCGGCCCGCAACGGCGGCGGCCGCCACGAGGACGCCCGCCAGACGAGTCTTGGGCGACCGCATCCAGGCCGGCAGCGCCGATTCGGCCAGCAGCACCGGCACGCGAGGACCGCGTAGACCGGCCATGACGCGATACGTGTCATACGGTATCGAGGCGAGAATCCGGGCGTCGAATTCAGGCGGCGGCTCGCGCCGCGGCAGGGACTGCAGCGCGGCGATCAGCTGCTCATGGCGAGCCAGATCCCTAGCACACGCGGAACACTCGCGCACGTGGAGAAAGACCTGCAGCGAATCAGGCTTGCTCAAGCCGCCGTCGACGTACATGGGTAGACGGGCGCGGCACTCGGCGCAGGTCGGTGGGGTCGCCTGGCTTCGATTCTGGCCGTTCATGTCATTCAAACTCCTGGGTGACAACGTGTTACGTCGCCCAAGGCAGCGGCTGGCCGGATACACGGTTCCGTTCCAGCTGATGTTGACCGGCACGGGCGATTGCCTAACATACGAATTGCCGCCCGTCAGGTTGCACTAGATTTCGTAGCCGCGGGCCTCCAACAGCTGTTGGATCATGTTGCGCGCCCGGTGGATACGCGCCTTGACCGTGCCCAGGGGCAACTGTAACGACTCGGCGATCTCTTCGTAGGACAGCTCCTGGTCGTGTCGCAGTAGAGTGATCACGCGATAATGCGGCGGTAATTCGCCGATGATCTCCTCGAGCTTCTCCAGCGCATCGCGGCTCTGCAGGATCTTGTCCGGCGTGGGATCATCCGTCGGGATCTGCATGGCCGCCTCTTCTTCCGTCGAACCCCCGTCCCGTTCCAGCGACAGGAACCGCAAGCGCTGCCGGCGTAAGTGATCGATGCAATGATTGGTGGCGATACGGAAGAGCCAGCTATGAAACGCGTATTGTTCGTCGAAACGGTCCAGCAAGCGGAACACCTTGATGAAGATCTCTTGCCCGAGATCGCGGGCATCCTCGTCGTTGCGGGTCATCCGCCAGCAGAGGTTGTAGATCGGCGACCGGTAGCGGGCGAGGATCTCCTCAAACGCATCCTCCTCGCCGCGTTTACACCGGCGAATGAGTTTCATGTCGGTGCGACGATCGAACATAGAAACTACCAGACGATATCTCGTACGGTGTCGGGATCGCAGCGATAGCCGCGGCGACAGCGACGGCGGCATCGACAGCGATCCCGCAAGTGATCCGAACGGCGTCGGCGAACGCCAATCTCGCGGGCAACATCGCAGGTCGCCGGCCGCCGGTCAACGGCTGGTTGTCCTTCTCTTGGCAACCGTTGACACGCGCGCCGCCGCCGCCTAAACTGCGCCACGCCGGGTGCCCTGACGGTGGAATCCGCGGCATGTCGGAGAGCGCTTAACGCCATCGACGACGAACGGGCCTGACACGTGCGAATAAGGAGTCAAGAATGAGTTCCATCGAGATGATCCAGGCCCGGGAAATCCTCGACTCCCC
>JAQULN010000167.1 GCA_028718575.1 Candidatus Krumholzibacteriia bacterium
GTGTCCCGGTTCCCGGTACGGAGGCCGTCGTGCGACTGCCCGACGGAGACGGTGGTCGCGTCGTCCGGTTGGCAGGCGTCCTCACCGAGGTGTTGCCCCGAGCGGACGGCGTCCTGTTGAAGCTGCGGATCGCGCCGGGTGGCCGCGTCGAGGGCGCCGGGCTGCTGCTGCTTCCTGGCGAGAAGATGCGCTTGCTCGACATCCTGCTGCGCAAGCTCAAGGCTCAAGGAGGCGGCTGACCATGACCGACGCGAAGCCGAAGACCGAGTTCGTTCCGGACGATTTCTTCCTCTTGCGCGCCACGCTGCTTCCGGTGGAGGTGATGGAGCACCTGGGCGCGAGCCTTCGGGCTGCCGACCTGCACCGGAAGGGAGCCGTCCGCGATGAGGTCGCCGCGGCCTTCGTCAGCGACTGCGAGACCGTGCGTGGACGTCTCGCCGCGCAGGTGGCGTCGCCCGTGTTCCAGGAGGCGCTGGCCGTCTCCTCCGGCTCTCTGAGCGGAAACCTGGACCGGTGGCGCGACGATCCCACTGGTCGCCGCGGGTACGCGGTGGAGCGGGGCCTGGTGAAGTACCTGGTCCGTGCCGCCACGCGCAGCACGCCCTACGGCCTGATGGCAGGAGTAGCTCTGGGCCGCCTCGATCCTGACGCGCCGACCGCGATGTCGCTCGAAGACGCGGCGATGCATCGTCGCCATGTGCGCACCGATGCCGACCTCGTCCTGAGGCTCGCCGCTCAGGTGGCCACCGATCCCGGAGCGCGGTCGCGCCTTCGGTATCATCCCAACAGCACCTGCTACCGGCTGGGTGATCGCCTGCGCTTGTTCGAGGCCGAGAGCCATCCCTTCGCCGAGCGCGGGCGTCTCGTCTCGGTCGCCGCCGGAGAGGTCCTGATCGGGCTCCTGGACCTGGCGCGTGACGGCGTCCACTGGGATGCGCTGGTGGACGAGGTCGTTCGCCTCGAACCGACGGCGACCAGGGCCGAGGCGCAGGAATTCGTCGGCGAGGTCGTGCAGGCCCAGATCCTGGTGCCGGACATCTTTCCGTCGCCGACCGGCGAGGAGATGATCGATCAACTGGACGCGAAGCTCTCCGAGCAGTTGCCGGACCACCCTGCGGCGGGGATCGTGGCCCGATTGCGGCGTGGCGCCGCCGTGCTCGGGGAGTCGCCCCTCGGAACGGGGCGGGCGCTGATGGAGGGACTCGGTGCCGAGGTCCGGGCCTTCTTCGGCGAGGCGGATGCCGCGGCGGAACAGGAGCTTGACGAGTCCGCCGAAGTCGCCGAGCGCGAATCCGCCGGGCTGGAGGGCAGCGCCGGCGGACCACCCGTGGGCGGCATCGGCTGTCTGCAGGTGGACATGTCCCTCGGCGTCGGCCCCCTCCGCCTGAATCCCGCCGATACGGCGCCTCTCATGCGGGCGTTGGAGGGATTGCACCGCATCAACGCCCAGGATCCGTATCAGCCGCTCCGGGACTTCGTCGAGACCTTCACGCGACGCTATGGCGATCGCGAGGTGCCCCTCTGCGAGGTCCTGGATCCGGACAACGGGATCCGTTTCGGTAGTCAGGCGAGCCTGCAGTTCGAGCCATCTCCCCTGCTGTCGATCCCGCTCGGCGGCGCCCTGGGCGGTGGACCGGCCGGCAGTTCCTCCTTCGAACCGTGGCTGGCCGAACGGCTCGTGGAGACGGCCAGGTCGGGCATCGACACGCTGGATCTGTCCCTGGAGCAGATCCGGCGGCGCTTTCCGTTCCCGCGGGCGCTACCACCCCTGTCGACGACGGTGCTGGCCGTACTCGCTCTGGAGCAGAACGGTTCCGGGAGCCGGGAGCCCAGCTGGGAACTGGTCCACGCCGGCGGCAACAACTGCCTGAATTACCTGGGCCGCTTCGCGCACATCCTCGGTGACGAACTGAGCGAGCGGCTGCGCGACTGCGCTCGACGTGAGCAGGAGGCCACGACGGCGGTCCTGGCGGAGGTGTCGTACCTGCCGCCGGAGCGGCTAGGAAACGTCTGTCAGCAACCTGGATTCCGCGAGTGCACGATCCCGTACAAGTCGCCCCCGCCGGACCACGCCCGGCAAGTCGTGTTGCCGGCGGACCTGCTGGTCTCGGTGCAGTCCGGTCGCGTGGTGCTCCGTTCGCGTCGTGACGGTCGCATCGTGGAGCCGCGGATCGACCACGCTCTGAACGTCGCGCACGTCACCAGCCCGTCGGTCTTCAACTTCTTCGGCTTTCTGCAGCGCCAGGGCGTGGACGCGACGCTGACCTGGCAGTGGGGGAGACTGGGGAACCTAGCCGACCTTCCCCGCGTGCGGATCGAAGGAACCACAGTGTATCCCCGTACCTGGAACCTGTCTCCCGAGGAGGTCCGGGGGCTGACCGGCTCGCCGCCGCGTTCCAGCTTCCAGCATTCGGGCCTGGACGCCTTCCAGCGCGTCCAGGACTGGCGTCGCGAGCGGGGCGCTCCACGGCTGGTCGCCATCGGCAACGTTAGTGATTACCTCGTGGCGGATCTGGCGAATCCCCTCACGGTGGATCTCTTCCTGCGCCAGATCTCTATGTCGATGTCGGTTCACGAGATCTCGCTGCGCGATCGTGGTCGTCTGCTGGCTTCCGAGCGCGGGCATTTCGTCAACGAGATCGTCATGCCGGTCTGGAACTCGCGGATGCGCGAGCAACGGCTCGAGTTCGTCAAACAGCGACGTCGTGATGCCAGCGACACACCGGCGGGCGCTCGCGCCATCGCGTTCGAGGAGCCGCGCCAGCTCAGGATCGCCGACGGAGTCCTGCAGGCCAAGCTCTACGGAGGCGAGGCGGTGCTCGACAAGCACCTGCGAGGCGAGCTGGGGCGCGGGCTCATCGAACTCGCCGGGCTTGAGGGCGTGCGCAATTGGTTCTTCATCCGCTATCAGGATCCTGATTTCCACCTGCGGGTGCGCTTCTTCGGAGAGCCGCCGGTGCTGGCAAGCCGGGTCCTGCCGGCGCTGGAGCGTCTCTGTGATCCGCAACGGCACCCTGGGCTGCGCAATCTCGTCCTGGACTCCTACCTGCCGGAGACGGTCCGCTACGGTGGCGAGCAGGGCGTGGCTCTGGCCGAGGAGATCTTCGGCATCGACAGCACGACGCTCCTGCCGCTGTTGATCGGCCACACGGCCGCACATCCGGCGGCGGCAGAGCTACCCACCGTGGGTGTCGAGGGCCGCTGGCTCCTTGCCACCATGTCCGTCGACGCATTCCTCGCGGCGTTCGAGATGGACGTCGCGGCCCGGCTGGAGTTCACGGAGCAGTATGGCCGCGACCTGGGTAACGACTACCGGCTGGGCGTGGCACAGTTCAAGCAGATCAATCGTCTCTATTGCGAAGCCCGCGATCTGCTCGATGTCTGCCTCGGCAGCGATCCGGCGGACGGGTTCGATTGGTTGACCGGCTGCCGACGTATCCTCGCCGTACGCTCGGAGAGGATCCGTGGATGGCGGCAGCGACTGGAATCCGCCGCCGCCGCGGGATTGCTCACGCAGCCGGTTCCGCTCCTGCAACGGAGCTACATCCATATGCACTGCAACCGGCTCTTCATCTCACAGATGCGCCGGCAGGAGACCATGCTCCTACAGCTGCTGACCCGGCACTACCGGGCCGCGCTCGGCCGGGCAAAGGCTCGCCGCCGTGCGGTCAGCGAAAGGAAGGCGTCATGAGCGAGGTCCTGGTCGGCAAGAGTGGACGGCCGCTGGCCGGTCACCAGGAGAGGGTCTGGAAGACGGTGGCGGCGATCCGCGACGACATCGCCGCCGCTCACGTCGAGGCGCGCCTGGAGCCCAGTCTCAGCGGCGGGCTGGGCGGCGGCATCCTGCTGAACCGCTACCTGCACCTGGTGGACCCGGATTCGCTCTACGAGCCCGAGGCCGAGCGCTACCTCGACCGGCTGATGGCGATGGTGGATCGCCTGCCGCTGACCCATTTCTATGGCGGCACCGTGGGTGTCGCCTGGTTGCTGACCCACCTGGCGCATCTTGACGGTGAGGAACCGGATATCGTCGACCTGGACGACATCCTGGTCGCCGTTCTTCGCGAGCCCTGGCAGGGAACCTACGATCTGGTCGGCGGACTGGTGGGAGTCGGGTTCTACGGGCTGGAACGGCTGCCCCACGAGAATGGCCGCGAGCTGCTCGACCTCGCCGTCCGGCGGCTGGGCGACCTGGCCGTCGCGGGGGTCGACGGAACCGCCTGGTTCACGCCGCCGCAGTTCGTGCCTCCCTTACAGATCGGCGCCTACCCGGACGGCTATCACAACCTCGGACTCGCGCACGGTGTTCCCGGGTGCATCCGGCTCCTGGCCGAAGCCGCCCGCGTCGACGTCCAGGCTGACCTGGCTGTCCGGCTGCTCGACGATTCGGTGCCATGGCTGCTGCACCACGTCCAGCGCGACGGCGACCGGTGGACGCTTCCCGCCTATGCCGAGGGATCCGGGCGGCCGCACGCGCGCCTGGCGTGGTGCTACAACGAGCTGGGGGCGATGACGGCCGTCTACGCGGCCGGCGAGGTGCGCGGCCGCGTGGACTGGTCGAAGACCGCTGCTGCGATCCTGCGCTCGACGTGCGGCCTTCCGGTCGAACAGTCCGGCTGCCGGGACGCCTGCCTCTGCCATGGCGCCGCGGGCGTGGCGCACATCTACCAGGTGATGGCCGACGAGATCGGCGACGAAGTTCTGCGCCGCGAGGCCGAGCGCTGGTTCGGCGCCACGCTCGAGATGGGGAAGCCCGGTTCGTCCTGCGGCGGCTATCGCTACTTCCACGTCGACGGCGACTCCGGAACGCAGACCTGGGATCCCCGACCCGGATTCCTCGAGGGTGCGGCGGGCATCGGGCTGGCCCTGCTCGCCGCGGCGTGGGATGTGCCGATGGGCTGGAACAGGATTCTGGCTCTCGGATAGATCGGTGCGGTTCACAACATGAGGAGGATGGTAGGATGAAGAAGAAATCGCTGAGCATGGACCTCGAGATCGTCGTCGCCAGTCAGGTTGCTTTCGCGAACGGATCGCTAGGGGGCGACCAGCGGGGCGGAGCCGTCACGGTGATCCCCATCGTCACGACCGTGCTGACTACGACTTCCGAGATCCCGACCTGGGATGCGACCTACGACATGACGTGCCAGCCGACCTGCGGCGCGACCTGCGGTGCGACCTGCGGTGCGACCTGCGACGCGAGCTGCGCCGTCACCTGCTTGACCTGCGCCGGCTGCTGACGCGTCGGACGCCAGCCGGTCGGACCGGCAGACCCCGCGGGACACGGGCTCGATCCGGAAGCGGGTCGAGCCCGCACGAAGGGAGAAGACCATGTGGCGACTCGACCGCGCCTCCTGCCGCACGGTGATGCTGGGGCTGGCTCTCGGCCTGGTGGCGCCCGGAGGCGTCGACGGTGCCGCGGACGGCGACCGCGACGACGAGACGGAAGCTCCGCGCGTGGTGGCGCCGGACGTGCCCGAACGGGGCGTGCGCGAGATGCGACTGGAGGAGATCTGGCGGGTGGGCGGCGAGGATGACGAGACGGTCCTCCTGGGTCTGGTCGGCGACGTCGAGGTCGGACCGGACGGCAACTTCTACGTCCTCGACACACAGCTGAGCCAGGTCCAGGTCCTGGCTCCGGACGGGCAGTACCTGCGGACCATCGGCGGACCCGGCGAGGGGCCGGGAGAGTTCACCAGGGCCATGGAGATGGCGTTCCTGCCGGACGGCTCCCTGGGTGTGGCCCAGGCGTTCCCGGGCCGACTAGTCGGGCTGTTGCCGGACGGGTCGCCGCATGACAACGTCGAGATCACCGGCGGCCCGTCGGGCGGCTTCGCCTTCTTGACCTCGGTGCGGCAGGGCGGGGGGGTCACACTCGTCAGCACCACCGTCCTGAGCTATGACCAGGACGCCGGACAGACCGTGGTCCGCCCCGAGATCTTCTCGTGCGATCCCGACGGCCGGCGGAAGGTCAGCTACTGGCGGAACGAGTTCCGCATCGCGACGGGGGTGAAGGACAAGGCGACCGAGGCGCTGTTCGACACTCCCGACCGGCGCTACGCCGTGGGCGCCGACGGTCGGGTGGCCATGGCTCCGGCGCGGAACGAATACGCGATCCACGTCTACGATCGCACAGGTCGCCTCGAGCGCTGCATCGAGCGTCCCCACGAGTCGTGGCGCCGCAACGCCATGGCCACCTCCTATGCTCGCTTCTTCGCGGCTCAGATCGGTCGGGCGTTCCAGGTCAAGCACGTGGTCCTCGAGGAGACCGAACCCGACATCGCCGAACTCCGCTGGGCGCCGGATGGAGCGCTGTGGGTGATGACGAGCCGGGCGCTCTATCAGCGGGCTCCCGGCGTCTTCTGCGAGTTCGACGTGTTCTCCCCCGCGGGCCGCTATCTGGAGAAGCTGCGCGTGATGCTCGATGCCGATCCGCGCCTGGACCTGTTGCTGTTCCCCGACTCCGACCACGCCCTCGTCGTGCGCGGATACATGGATGCGCAGCTGGGGCTGATGGGATCGCGCCGGCATGGAACGGCCAAGGACGAGGCGCAGCCGCTGGAACTGGTCTGCTACCGGATCCTCTGACGCGGCGGTGATGCCG
>JAQULN010000168.1 GCA_028718575.1 Candidatus Krumholzibacteriia bacterium
GGTCACAATCCATGGGGCAAATTCCCGCTGGGCTCCTCTAACGGGCCAGCGACTCTCGAATCCGCCGAGATCAATCCTCGGTAGTCGGATACTCGAACGGAGGCCCCGATGTCCATCAACACCTTTCTCGCCATTGCGAGTTTCGCGCTATCTATTGGCGGTCTTCTTTCCTCGCTCTTCTTCAAAGAGCGCAAAAAGGAGATTGCGGTCGTGGTGGTTGTCACCGCACTTGTCGTCACGACGGGTATCGCCCTGCTGCGGAATCACCAAGAGCAACAGTTGATCGTCCGGGTCCAAGAAGAGGCTCTGGCCGTCTTATCCAGCGATGCACTCACCTTCGATGAGATATATCAACGGCTTCATTTCCGACCCTTCTCCGTCGTGAACGAAGCTATGTTCCGCTCGGTGGAAAGAGGCACCGTCGGACATCGCCTGGTAGAGTTCCATCAGGGCGGCAAGATCACAACAGTGAGGCTCTATTTCGCGGAATCTCGATGAGCGAGTTAGTCGCTCGTGGCGACCGCCTCCAGGCACACGATGACCAACTGCGCATTGTCGCCGTCGTCCACGTCATCGCGAGCGCTGTGCAGATTCTTGAGCAGGAGCCAACGACTGTCTGCCAACGGCCAGAGCCGATCGCGGTTCTCGTCGAACGCGATGTCCAGCAGTACGATCTCGAGGAAGCGTCCCGACGCATCGAAGACATCGTAGGCATCGGATCTACTGCGCAATTCGCCACGACGACCGTGGCCGGGCAGCACCCACAAACGCCCGTCCGCGGCGAGCCACAGTCTCTCGATCGCGGGCGCGAAATCGTCCAAGTTCGAACGCAGACGTACGGTCTCGCCGTCAATGCTCATGCTGATGCCGCCAGCCAGGCGCTCCTTTTCCGCAGGCGTCCGGCGCCGCGGCACGTACGGGCGCTCAATCACCTGGACGAGCGTGCCGTCGGCGCCGTAGACGTCGATGCGGTAGCGATCGCGCGTCGCGGCGAGGTAGAGTCGGCCAGCCGGATCGACCGCAAACAGATCTCGCTCGGGGAACCAGTGCTTCTGTTCATTGAACGTGGGGGGGGGACCATCCGATTCCGACCCAGAACACGACCTGGGGTGAGGTCAAGGCGAACTTCAGATAGGTTGCCTTGGTGTCTCCTTATGGCCGCAATCGACGAACGTTTGGGGATAATGGCCTTTTGGCCCGGCTCCTTGCGTAGGTGCCAGGCCCAGGAAAATCCAGAAACAGACCCTGGCCTCAGATCTTTCCCCTTGGTTCTGCGCCGCCTGTGTTATAATGAAACCGCAAATGCGCTGTTGTTGCCCCCGCGCTTCCGCGGCCAGTGGCAGCGGTGCGCTGTTTGTCGTTTGCGAGGATGTCCTGGCTTTATTGCCTAAACCTGCCGCCCGCCCGATCTGGAAGGAGACCCCCGGTGTGTAAAGCTCTCGCTGTGACCCTGGTTCTGGCCGCCATCGCGGCCGCACAGCCGGCTGCCGCCGGCGACATTGCCCCTGCTCTGCAAGACCGACTCGCCGCCGCGGCCGACGGTGAGTTCATCAGCGTCATCGTCCACATGCGCGACCAGGCGCCCGTGCAAGCAATCTCCGACGACCTTTCTACCGCCAAAGCAACCCGCCGGCAGCGTCACGAAACGATCGTGCGCGCGCTCAAGGACGCGACAGTGAGCCAGGAAGCCCTGTTGGCCGACCTGAACCTGGCCGTCGCCGCGGGCGACGTGGCCGGTTACACCCGCTACTGGATCGCCAACATGGTAGTCGTGCACGCCACTGCTTCCGCCATCGTGCGTATCGCCGATCGCGACGACGTCGCTTACCTCGAACCCAACTTCACCGTGTCGCTTATCGAGCCCGTGGAAGAATATCCCGCTCCCCGCGGCGACGATGAATTGGGGAGCCGCGGCATTGGGCTCGCCCCGGGCATCGCGGCCGTGCGCGCGCCCGAGGTCTGGCGGCAGCTCGGGATCGACGGCTCCGGCGCCCTCATCGGATCGCTCGACACCGGCGTCGCCGGCAATCACCCTGCGCTGGCCACGCGCTGGCGGGGCGTGACCGAGCCGGTCGGCGAATGCTGGCTCGACGTCATCGGCAGCGGCGCCGGTTTCCCGACCGACAACAACAGCCACGGCACCCATACCGTGGGCACCATGTGCGGACTGGCCCCTGACGACACCATCGGCATTGCACCGGGCGCCAAGTGGATCGCCTGCAACGCCATCGACCAGAGCGCCGGATCGGCCCTGGACAACGACATCATCGCCGCCCTCCAGTGGTTCGCCGATCCTGATGGCGACCCCTCCACCGTCGATGACGTGCCGGATGTCGTCCAGAACTCCTGGGGCGTCCACGAAGGGTTCACCGGCTACAACGACTGCGACAGCCGTTGGTGGGCCGCGATCGACAACTGCGAGGCCGCCGGCGTCGTGCTGACCTGGTCGGCCGGCAACGAGGGATCCGGCGCAGGCACCCTGCGCTCGCCGGCCGATCGCGCTGCGGACTACTACAACTGCTTCTCCGTCGGCTCGACGCAGTACTATGCGCCGTACACCATTAGCGACTTTTCGAGTCGGGGCCCGAGCACCTGTCCCAACGTGTCCAATCCCACGTTCCTGATCAAACCCGAGATCTCGGCGCCCGGCAGCGAAATCTATAGCTCGGTGCCCAGCGGATACGGCTACAAGAGCGGCACCAGCATGGCCGGCCCGCACGTGGCCGGCGTGGTGGCGCTGATGCGCGCGGCCAACCCGGATCTCGAGGTCAACCTGATCAAGCAAATCCTCATGGACACGGCTGTCGATCTCGGCGTCGCCGGCGAGGACAACACCTACGGCCACGGCTTGCTCGACGCCTACGAGGCGGTGCTCGCCGCGATGAGCGGTTTCGGCACCCTCGAGGGCGATATCACCAACGCGTCGTTCGGGGGCGCCCCGCTGCCCGGCGCGCGCATCGACTTCGACGCCTCGGCGCAGTTCTTCGTAGCCGGCCCCGACGGCCGCTACAGCGGCATGGCGGCGCCCGGACTGCACGACATCACCTGCAGCTATCCCGGTTTCGCGCCGGCGCAAGTCACAGTCGAGATCTCCGAGGACGCCATTACGGTCCAGGACTTCGCCCTGATCGACATCGCCGGCCCTGCGATCACGAACGTCAGCGAACCGGTGTTCACCACCGACACCTACGGACCGTACGTGATCACGGCCGACATCACTGATGCGAGCACGGTCGTGTCGGCCACGCTGTCCGTGCGGCAGGGGCCGGGCTTGCCGGTGCTGTACCCCATGACCAACGTCGGCGGCGCCACGTACCGCGCCGAGATCCCCGGTGTGCCCCCCAACAGCAACTTCGTCTACTCGATCGTCGCGCAGGACGGCGCCGGCCTCGCCAGCGACAGCGGCGAGTTCACGCTCCTGGTAGGCCTCTCGCTGTACTTCACCGACGCCGAGGATCCCGGCGATCCCAACTGGCAGCTCGGCGTGTCCGGCGACACGGCCGACTCGGGCCTCTGGGTGCGCGCCGACCCGGTCGGCACGAATTACAACGGCGTTATCATCCAGCCCGAGGACGACCACACCCCGGCGCCCGGCGTGGCTTGCTACGTCACGGGCAACGGCGCGGTCGGCGGCGCGGCCGGCGCGGCCGACGTAGACCACGGCTGCACCACGCTGGTGACGCCGATCTTCGACCTCGCCGGCGCCGACCGCGCCTTCGTCAGCTACTGGCGCTGGTATGGCGAGGGCGGCAACTCGACGGACGACGACTTCGTGGTGGAAGCGACCAATGACGGCGGCGCCACCTGGGTGGAACTGGAACGCGTGGTGAACAACGCGAACTGGTGGCAGTACGTCGCCGTGGAACTCGGCACGCTCGACGGCGGCGCCTTCGCTCTCACCAACCAAGTTGGCCTGCGATTCCTCGCCTGCGACAACAACACGCAGGGCTTGGTGGAAGTAGCGATCGACGACGTCGAGGTGGCGACATTCGCCAATCCAGTGACCGCGGTCGACGACGGCTTGCCGGCGGCGATCCCCGCGGCGATGGCCCTGCGGCAGAACCACCCCAACCCGTTCAACCCGGCCACCACGATCGCGTTCGCGCTGCCGGCGGCGAGCCGAGCCGTGCTGGCGATCTACACTGTGGACGGCCGTCGCGTCGTGACGCTGGTGGACGGAGAGTTGCCCGCCGGCAACCACGAGATCACCTGGGACGGCCGCGACACCAGCGGCCGCCGCGTGGCCTCGGGCGCGTACTTCTACCGCCTGCGCGCCGGCGACGACGTGCAGGTGCGGCGGATGGTCATGGTGAAGTGATACGTTGCTGATCCGTGACCGTCATGACAAGCAGGCGGGCGCTCAAGGGCGCCCGCCTGTCTGCTGGCGATCGACAGGCGGACCCTGGTCCCTCCAGGCCCAACAAATCGGCCCTACTCCACGAGCGTGACCTTGCGGCCGGCGACCTCGCCGCCGGCGTTCACGCGCACCAAGTACACGCCGGTCGCGGCGGGTCTCCCTTGGCGGTCGCGTCCGTCCCACGCGAGGCGCTGCTCGCCGGCGCCGACGTGCGCGCGCAGCAACTCGGCGACCTCGCGACCGGCGAGGTCGTACACGGTGACGCGCACGGGACCGGGGGCGGTCAACACCAGCAGGATCTCGGTGCGCGGGTTGAAGGGGTTGGGGCGCGCGTCGAGCCGGGCGATGCGCGCGGCGGGCAGGTCGTCCGGCGCCGCCGTCACGCCGCTGGCCGTCCACTGCAACAGGCGTTTCACAAAAGTGCGGTTCGCCGGCAGAGCGCTGAAGACCAACTCCCGGCTCGCGATGGCGGCGAAGCGGCCGTCGCCCAGTCCGGTCGCGACCACGACCGGCGGCAGATCCCCTGGCCAGAAGAAGCCGTCGTCGGTGTACGCATCGGGGCCGCCGCCGAGGATCCGCTCGGCTTCGCTTGCCCAGACCGCGCCCACGCGCACGCCGCCGAGCGGGCCGAGGCCCGCAGTCAGCGCCGCCGCGGCAGGGTGCGCGCCGATGGTCGGCAGCCATGGCACTTCGGGCCAGCCGGCGTTGTCGACCGGGTCGAGCAGCCAGACCTCGTCGTGGAAGTACCAGTCCAGCCAGTACTGATCCTTGGCTGCGGAGGCAGCGGGGGCTTCGGGGGTGACCGGGTAGCGCTGGCGGATGAACCCGTACTCGACGAGTTGCAGCGGGCTGCTCGCGGCGCCGGTCCCCGCGAGCACCGGCGTCGGAGGCTGGGCGGGCCACACCATGTCGTCGGGCAGGCCGTCGGGGATGTTGGTCAACCAAAACCATAGCGTGCGCGCGCGGTCTGCAGCGGCGGGCGTGGTCACGAGCGGCAGGATCGCGTCGCAGGCCGCCTCGCCCACGCGGTAGATGGCGGTCCAGCAACCGGTGCCGTCGGCGGCGTCGAGCAGGCGGTCGATCCACCGGTAGCGGCCCTGGAACTCGGCGAGCTGGTCGGGTGCGAGGCCCGCCAACCGACCGCCGGCAGCGAGAACGTTCTCGAGCCGGCGCACGACTTCGCCGCGCGCGAGCACCTCGCCCGCGGGGGCGGCGACGGTCGGGCCGGGGCGCAGGTCGCCGGCGCTGACGAGCTGCCAGCGGTCGTCGCCGACGCGACGGGCCAGGTGCGTTTCGAGCAACGGCTCGAGGCCGTGGTTGCGCAGCCGCAGGCCGGTGTCGGCGCTGCCCGACACTTGCAGCATGCGATGCGGCGGCGACAGGGCGCCCTCGTAGAGCACGCGCGTCGTCGCGCCGGGGGCGACGGCGAGATTGCGCCAGGTGGCGGCCTCGCCGCCGGGGACGGGCGCCGTGGCGGCGTCGGGCACCGCGAAGGTGAGCACGCCGGGCAACGCGACCGTCAGGTCGCAGGCGAGGTCGACCGGCGCGGTGAGGTCGATGATCGGCTTGACGGCGATCTCCACCTCGGGCTCGCGCACGAGCAGGTTGCCGCGGCCGGCGGCGACGTGCGCCGCGAGCAGGTCGAACTCGCGTGCGCTGTAGGATGGCATGTTGCCGATGAGCAGGAAGCCCGTGTTGTCGTAGAGGCGTAGGACGACATCGTATTCGGCGAGACGCCCCGCCGTCAGCACGTGCGGCCCGATGCCGATTTCGTAGGGGGTCGGGTCTTGCTCCCAGGAGGCGTACGCGAGCGTGTAGTTGCCGGCAGACGGCGACTCGACATGGAGGTGTCCCAGGCAATGGTCGCCGACGAACCCGCCGGAGGGGCCGTACAGCGAGATGAACGGGTACTGCGAGGTGCCGGCCGGCACCTGGAAGCGGACGTAGAGCGCCACGGTTCCGGGCGGCACGGTGAATTGGATCTCCGTGTCCTCGCTCACGACACCGCTGGCAAGGATCATTTCCATGGGGTAGTCGGCCGCGGTCAGAGCGGTGAGTTCGCAATCGGGCCAGAGGGCAGCGAGCTGGTCGCGGCAGCGGAAGCCGTGGATCTCGTCGACGAGGACGCTGAGGGTGGCGTGGGCGGCGTCGGCCCCTAGCGTCGAGCAGGCGAGGACGACGAGTATACTCGCGCCGAGCCGGTGCACAGTAGACATGCCGATGGACCTCCCTGG
>JAQULN010000169.1 GCA_028718575.1 Candidatus Krumholzibacteriia bacterium
CCTGGGCCGTATTGGGCTTGCCGCCGCCGCGACCGCCGGCACGGGCGGCCAGGTTCTTGACCAGGTTGCCAGCGTGCAGGATCCCCTGCGCCACGAGGTCCGGGGTCAAGGTGACCAGCAGCGCTCACTTGCCGTCCCAGACCGCGCCGAGCACGACGACGCCGCGTTCGCCCAGCGTGTCGCGCGCGTGATCGCCGAGTTGCAGCAGGGCTTCGCGATCGGTCGCACCGACCAACGCCGAGACTACCTGCCAGTCGCCGACCGCGCGCGCCGCGCCGACCGCGCCGGCCAGATCGGCGCGGGCCGCCGACTGTTCCTGCCGCTGCAGCTCCTTGCGCAACCGATCCCGCTCCGCCAACAGCTCGCGCACCTGACCCGCCAGGGATCCGCCGTCGCGGCGCAAGATGTCGACGAGGTCCTGCAACTGCTCGCGATCGTTGCGCGCGAGGGTCAACGCCGGCTCGCCGCACACCGCCTCGATGCGGCGCACGCCAGCCGCGATCGAACTTTCGTGCGTGACCCGGAACCCACCGATGTCGCCGGTGGCCTGGCAATGGGTGCCGCCGCAAAGTTCGAGCGAGTAGCGCTGGCCGGGTTCGGTGGCGAGCGCCGCGGCCAGGGCGAGGCCGCCCGGGATCTCGATCATGCGCACAGTGTCGCCGTACTTCTCGCCGAAGAGAGCCATCGCGCCGGCGGCCTTGGCCTCGGCCAGCGGGACGTCCTCGCGGCGCTGCACCGGCTGGTTGTCCAGGATCGCCCGGCTGACCACGTCTTCCACCTGGGCGATTTGCTGCCGCGTGAGCGGCCGGTCGTGCCGAAAGTCGAAGCGCAAGCGGTCGGGCGTGACCTCGCTGCCCGCCTGCTCGACATGCGGCCCGAGCACGCGCCGCAGGGCGGCGTGCAACAAGTGCGTCGCCGTGTGATGGCGCATGGTGGCCCAGCGCCGGCGCGCGTCGACCGCCAGATGCACCGGGCCGGCGGCGCGCAGCCGGGCGGACCAGTCGCCGGCGTCGCCGCGTACGACGAGGGCGGGTCCTTCCTCCGCTTTGACGGTGGTCAAGACGGGGACCTTCTCGCCGCCCGCCAGCGTGAGCGTGCCGGTGTCGCCGATCTGGCCGCCGCCTTCGGGATAGAACGGCGCCGCAGCGAAGAACAGATGAGTCAGCGGCCCGTCGCCGTCGTCACCGCCGGCGCGCACGGCCAGCGCCTCGCTGCGGCCAACCAAGGTGTCGTAACCGGTGAAGCGCCCGCGCAAGGCGCTGCCACTTGTCGCCGCTAGCGGTTGCCAGGGCCCGATCCCCTGCATGAAGACCCGCTCCTTGCCGCTCTGCGCGCGTTGTTGCTGCATGCAGGCGGCAAAGCCCGCGTCATCGACCGTGAAACCATCCTCGGCGGCCATGACCGCGGTCAGATCCACGGGGAAGCCGAAGGTGTCGTGCAGCTTGAACGCCTCGGCGCCGGAAACGACGCAGCGGCTCTCGGCGCGCATGCGGTCGCGAAACTCGCCGTAGATCTTCAGGCCGGCCGCCAGCGTGCGCAGGAACCGCTCCTCCTCCTGGCGGATCACCGGCAGCACGCGCTCACGCCGCTCGCGCAGTTCGGGATACGCCGCGCCCATGTTCGCGATGACCGCGTCGGCGACCTCGTGCAGAAACGGTTGCTCGACGCCCAACAGATGGCCGTGCCGCGCCGCCCGGCGCAGGATGCGCCGTACCACATAGCCGCGGCCGTCATTGCTCGGTGCCGCGCCGTCGGTGATCGTAAAGACCACGGCCCGGGCGTGGTCGGCGATGACCTGCATGCTGATCAGGTCGTCGCCAGCGGGCCGGCGGCCGCAGATCTCGGCCATGCGCTGGATCAGGGTCTGGAAGATGTCGGTCTGGTAGTTGCTCTGCACGCGCTGGAGCACCGCCGCCAGCCGTTCGAGGCCCAGACCGGTGTCGACGCTCTGCATGGGCAGCGGCGTGAGCTTCCCCTGCGCATCGCGGTCGAACTGCATGAAGACGTGATTCCAGAGTTCGAGCCAGCGGTCGCAGTCGCAGACGCCCAGCGCGCACCCGCGCGGATGATCGCAGCGTCTGTCCTCGCCCTGGTCGAAGTAGATTTCGGCGCACGGCCCGCAAGGACCGGTCTCGCCCATCGACCAGAAATTCTCCTCGTCGCCCTGCTCGATGTCGCCCAGGCGTTTGATCCGCTCCGCCGGCACGCCGAGCTGAGTGACGATCGCGTCGAACGCCTCGTCGTCGTCCTTGTAAACCGAGTACCAAAGGCGATCGGGGTCCAGCCCCATTTCCTGGACCAGGAAATCCCGGCCCCAGCGCAGCGATTCAGCCTTGTAGTAGTCGCCGAAGCTCCAGTTGCCGAGCATCTCGAAGAACGTGTGATGGCGGGCGTCCTTGCCCACTTCCTCCAGGTCATTGTGCTTGCCGCTGACGCGCATGCACTTCTGGCAGCTCGCGGCGCGCTTGTAATCGCGGGTTTCGAGTCCGGTCAGGACGGCTTTGAACTGGTTCATGCCAGCATTGGTGAACAACAACGTGGGGTCGTCCTGGGGCACGAGCGGGCTGGACGCCACCACGGTGTGCCCGCGGGCGGCGAAAAACTCGAGGAAGCGCGCGCGGATCTCGCTGGTCTTCAAGGATCGAACCTCGCGGCAAACGGTGGCGCGCGGCGCGGCTGCCGGGTTGGCGCCGCCCGCGCTTCAAGGCCGGAAGTCTAACGACGCGCGCGGCGCGGGTCAACCTGGCGACCGCCGGCTTGACGGCGGGCGGCGGCGCCGACCATCGTACAGGCTGGACCGCAGGCAAGGGAGCTTTCGTGCCGGCCGACCTCGCGATCGGATCGCTGCTGACCATCCCCGCCGGCGAACTCGTCGTCCGCACGAGCCGCGCCGCCGGCCCCGGCGGCCAGCACGTCAACACGACCGACACCCGCGTGCAGGTGCGCTGGAACGTTCCCGGCAGCGGCGCCTTGACGCCGGCGCAGCGCGAACGGCTCAGCGCGCGCCTTGGCGGGCGCCTGACCGCCGCCGGCGATCTGGTGATCGCTTGCGACACCCATCGCAGCCAGCGGCGCAACCGCCAGGAAGCGCTGCTGCGCCTGGCCGGCCTGGTCGAACAGGCGCTCCACGAACCCCGCGAGCGCAAGCCGACCTGCCGCACCCGCGCCGGCCACGAGCGGCGCCTCGCCCGTAAACAGCGGCGCGCGGCGATCAAGCGCCTCCGGCGCGACCTACCCGATGACTGACCCGCGCGAGCCGCCGGCCGGCCAACCCGCCGTTGCTCCGCGCGGTTCGGCCCGTTAGAATCGGGGATCCGGACAGGCGCCTGGCGGCGTTGCCGGCGGCATCGTTCACATCAAGCCACGGCCAATGCGGTCGATCAAGCAGCCGACAACAGTCCCGTCGCGCCTGGCATGCCAGTCGGCGGCGCACAAAAGGTTACCAGCGAGGCAAGCCGCGATGCTCAAAGCAGCCCTGGTCATCGGCACGCGACCCGAAGCGATCAAGATGGCGCCGGTCTACCAGGCGTTGGCCGAGTCGGACGATTTTACGCCTCTGCTGTGCAACACCGCCCAACATCGGGAGTTGCTCGATCCGATCCTCGAGACGTTCGCGCTGGTTGCGGACGCTGATCTGGCCCTGATGCGCCCGAACCAGTCGCTGGCCGAGTTTTGCGGGCGGGCCATCCCCGCCCTTGACCGCTGGTTCGCCGAGGCGAAGCCCGACCTCGTCCTGGTCCAGGGCGATACCACGACCGTGCTGTGCGCGGCCATGGCCGCCTTCTATCGGGGCGTGCCGGTCGGCCATGTCGAGGCCGGCCTGCGCACCGGCGATCTGCGCGCGCCGTTCCCCGAGGAAATGAACCGGGTGCTTGCCACTCGCCTGGCGAGTTGGCATTTCGCTCCGACAGAGACCGCGCGCGCGAATCTGCTGCGTGAGGGCGTGCCGGCCGAGCGGATATTCCTGACCGGCAACCCGGTGATCGACGCGCTTTTACAAGCCCGCGACCGCATCCGCCGCGAGCCGCCCGGGCGCGAGCTGCCGGCGACGCTGCTGGATCCGAGCGCCGGTCCGGTGGTGCTGATCACCGGCCATCGCCGCGAAAATTTCGGCGCCGGTTTCCAGGGCATTTGCCGGGCGATCGCCAGGCTGGCGCAGACGTTCGCCGACCACCGCTTCGTCTACCCGGTCCATTTGAATCCCAACGTGCAGGGCCCGGTCCACGCTCACCTGGGCGGGCTACGCAACGTCTACCTGCTGCCGCCGCTGAACTACCTGCCATTCGTCGCGCTGCTGGATCGCGCCCACTTGCTGCTGACCGATTCGGGCGGGATCCAGGAGGAAGCCCCCTCGCTGGGCAAACCGGTTCTCGTGATGCGCGAGACGACGGAGCGCCCCGAAGCCGTCGCCGCGGGCACGGTCAAGCTGGTGGGGACGCGCCCGGACGTGATCGTGCGCGAAGCCGAGCGCCTGCTCAGCGATCCGCAGGCCTATGCGGCCATGGCTCGCGTGGAGAATCCGTACGGCGACGGCCACGCCGCCGAGCGCATCGTGCGCGCGTGCCGCGAGTGCCTGCGGCCGGCGGCGGTCCCGGCGGGCGGTGACGGCAATATCCAACCTGGCAGAACTCAGGGCTTGCGCCAGTAACGACCGGTCCAATCGACCTCGTGCAACGCGGCCGTGATCCCGTGCTCGGCGCGGTAGTCGTCGACCGCCTGCCGGCAGCCCGGCAGCGCGTAGTCGTCGACGATGCAGAATCCGCCCTGACTGAGGCGCGGATACAGCGGCACGAGGGCATCCAGCGTGGAGCCGTACATGTCCCCGTCCAGGCGCAGCACAGCCAGCTGCCCTAGCGGAGCGCGCGGCAGCGTGTCTTTGAACCAGCCCGCGAGGAAGACGACCTGGTCGTCGAGCAGGCCGTATTTGGCGAAGTTCGTCGCGACCTGTTCCCGCGACACGGCCAAGATGTCGTGGCAGTGATGCTGGTCGCCCGCGTCGGCGGGATAGCGCCGCGGATCCGGCGGCGGCAGGCCGGCGAACGAATCTGCCACGAAGACCTTGCGATCGGTCACGCCGTGCGCGGCCAGGATGCCGCGCATGAAGATGCAGCCGCCGCCCCGCCACACGCCCGTCTCGATGAGATCGCCGGCAATGCCCTCGGCGAGCGCGGTCTCGACGCAGTGCTGGATGTTGTCCAGGCGTTTCAAGCCGATCATGGTGTCGGCGTAGCCTGGCCAGATCTGGCCCTCTTCGCGCTGGGCCGCCGTCGGGGTCTTGGCGAGCGCGGGCTGCAGTCCGAACGGTTTGACCAGGCCGCAGAGCGCGGTCGCCACCAGCCGCTTGGGCCAGCGACCCTGCCGCCGCGACCAGGCGAGCGGCACCGGCGGTTCGGGCCAGAGCAGAAACGCCAGCGTTTTCTTCAAGGGATCCAGGTAGAGAGCGGCGGGATCGGTTGCCATGACATCCTTCCGGAGCGCCGGCGCGGGCGCGGGTTCGTGGCGCCGAGCCTAGCGCAGGGACCGCCGTCTTGTCGAGCGGCCAACGCGCAGCCGCCGGCCACGGCGAACACGCCGCCGCCGCTGGTCGCGCGGCGGCAAAACCGTAGTATATTTCTCCGTTTAAAGCCTCGTTCGCTACCGCTGGAGAGACCGCCATGCCCAAGCAACCGGCCGCTGGCAACCCCGGCGATCGCACCGGCCCGAAACCCGCGTGGCTCAAGCGCCCCATCGCCGGCGGCGATCGCTACGCGTGGATCAAGCGCCGCACCCGCGAACTCGACCTGCACACGGTCTGCGAAGAAGCCCGCTGCCCCAACATCGGCGAGTGCTGGCAGGGAGGCACGGCGACGTTCATGCTCCTGGGCGACACCTGCACGCGCGGGTGCCGATTCTGCGCGATCAAGACCAGCCGGCGGCCGCGGCCGCCCGATCCCGCGGAGCCCGTCAAGATCGCCGGCACGATCGCCGCGCTGCGGCTCGACTACGCGGTGCTGACCACGGTCGATCGCGACGACCTGCCCGATCAGGGCGCCGGGCACATCGCCGAGACAGTGCGCTGCGTGCGCGCGGCCTGTCCCGAACTCCTGCTCGAGGTCCTGATCGGCGATTTCCGCGGCGAGCGGGCGCTCATCGCTCAGATCATCGCCGCCAAACCCGCGGTCCTGGCGCACAACCTCGAAACGGTCGAACGTCTCACGCCGCGCGTGCGCGACCCGCGCGCCGGCTATCGGCAGTCGCTCGCCGTGCTGACCTACAGCAAAGAGGCGGCGCCCACCCTGGCCTCGAAGTCGTCGCTCATGCTCGGCCTCGGCGAGTCCGAGCACGAGGTCCTGGCGGCCATGCGGGACCTGCGCGCCGCCGGCGTCGATTTCCTGACGCTCGGCCAATACCTGCAGCCGGATGCGCGCAAGTTGCCGGTGCAGCGGTATGTGCCGCCGCAGGAGTTCGCCGCGCTGGCAGAGGCGGGTCTGGCCATGGGGTTTCGGTACGTCGCGGCCGGGCCGCTGGTGCGCAGCTCGTACCGGGCCGCCGAGTACTGGCTGGCCCAGGCCGTGCGCGGCGACGGGCG
>JAQULN010000170.1 GCA_028718575.1 Candidatus Krumholzibacteriia bacterium
CCAGTGAACGAACAACGCGGCCTGGTTGACATCGTAGTGCGCGGGGCCGCCGGTCGGATTGAAGCCCGGATGGTAGCGGCTGCCGCTGAGCCCGACCGTGAGCAGACCGCGGTCAGGCAGAAACCCGGGCGTCAGCCACGTCAAGCGGGGCACGTCATGCAACTCGCCGGGCAGGCCGGCCGCGCCAACGGTTCGCCAGGGCGGCACACAGCAGAGCAGGGCGAGAGCCAGCCAGCGCGTCACGCCGGCGGGCCTTGGTCGGCAGCCGGCTCGGCACCGTCGGAGGCGGCGGGCTGGCTGTCGCCGTCGGCCGCGGCGGCCGCCGGCTTGGCCTGCGCCTCGCGTTGAACCCGCTTGCGCTCATCCAAATAGTTCAACTGCAGATCCATCACCGCCTGATCCAACAGCTTGACGACCATGTCCGGCGTGCCGGTGCGGCACTTGACCTTGAGCATCTCGAGGATGTCGATCGTGCCGCGCGCCGACTCGAGATCGCACTCGACCTCTCCGGTGGCGGGGTTGGCCAGCTTGCCGAGCTGGACCATCGCGATGCTCTGCAGATTCAACGCCAGGGACATCAAGACCTGATCGTGCTTCGTGTAGTCGTCGCTCATCCCACGGTCTCCTCGGCTTGATCGAATTCGTCGGCGATGGCGCCGGTGACTTTTTCGATGAGGTCTTCCAGAGTCACGATGCCTAGGGCGCGGCCATCGCGGTCGACCACGGCCGCAATCTGCGCACTGCGGGCGTGCAACTCCTCGAAAAGCTCGTACGGCGAGAGCGCCGCGTCCACCAAGAGTAGCGGGCGGATCAAATCGACCGCGACCGCCTGGTCCGCGGACAGGTTGTCAGCTGCCAGCAGCAGATCGCGGACGAGCAGATAACCCGCGAATTGCCCGGCGGTTCCCCGCACCGGCAGACGGCTGAAACCGCTCGCGGCCGCGGCGGCGAGCGCGTCCGGGCAGGTCACGTCCTGCGGGATGGAGACGACTCGCGAGAGCGGCTGCATGAATTCGTCGACTCGGCGCTGGCTCAAGAACAGGAAGCGCTCCAGCGCCTGCTGGAAGTGTCGGTCGCGGGTCTGCGGCGCCGACGTCACGAGCAACGACGCCACCGTGGTGCGGTCCAGACCCGGCACGCCGAGCGGCTGCGACTGCTGCAGTTTCTGGAGCAGGCGGGCGTAAGCCCCCAGCGGCAGGCGAATCGGGCTGCTGGCCAGGCGGAACGCGTTCAAGGCCGGCAGAGACCAAAGCGCGAGCCGCTCGGGATACTCCCGGTAGAGGATCTTGGGCAGGATCTCACCCAGGGTCACCAGCACCAGCGAGGTCGCCGCGATGGCCACAACTTCACCGCGCGGACCCAGCCAGGCGATCAGCAGCGCCGTCGTCACCGCGCTCGCGACGACGTTGCAGAGATTCGTGCCGAGCAGGCACGTCAAAATGGCGTCGTCGAGGCTATCGCGCAGGCGCTGCAACCGCGCCACGCGCCGGTCGCCGGCATCGGCCAGCCGCTGCAGCCGCACCCGGCTCGCACTCAGCAACCCCGTTTCGCAACCGGAGAAGAACGCCGAGCCGGCCAGCGCCACGACCAGGACGGCGGCGGTCAGATCCGGTTGCCCGAGCAAGCCGCCGGTCACGAGTGAACCTCCGGTCCGCGCGCGGGCCGGTCGATGCGCAGGGTCTCGACCCGCCGCTCCCGCAGCGCGAGAACCGTCACCAGCGCGTCGCCTGCGCGCACTTGGTCCTGGACCGCCGGCATGCGGCCGAGGCGCGCCATGACAAACCCGGCCACGGTCACGTAGTCGCGGGACGCCGGCAGTTGCAGCCCCGTTTCCTCGTAGAGCTGGCGCAGGTCGAGCCCGCCGTCTACGACCCAGCAGCCGGGACCGAGCGCCAGTGTGCCGGGACGACCCTCGCCCGGATCGCCGACGCGGCCGATCAGGGCCTGCAAGCAGTCCGCCAGGGTCACGATGCCCGAGAAATCGCCATGCTCGTCGACGACGGCTGCGAGATGGCCGGCTCCGGCGCGCATCTCCGCCAGCAGTGCCGCGGCGTCCTTGCTCTCCGGCACGAACAACAGCGGGCGCAAGGGGCCGGCCAGCGGGAAACGCTCCGCGTTGGTCAACAGGTCCTTGGTATGGAAGAATCCCACCGGCATCGCGTGGCGCTCGGCCACCACGGGAAAACGGTTGTAACGGGCCCGGCGCACCGCGGCCAGGATCTGCTGGCGATCCCAGCGGCGACTCAGCGTGATCACGTCCGGCCGCGGCGTCATGATGTGCCGAACTTCGAGGTCGGCGAGTTGCAACAGGCGCGCCAGGAAGTTGCCTTCGGTCTCGGTCAAAAGGCCGTCGTCCGTCGCCAGGTCGCAGGCGGTCTGCAGTTCCAGCGTCGTGAACGGCCGGCTGCCCGCGCGATCGAACGGCAAGCGCGCGAGCAGCCGCTCGAGCCCGGCCGTCAGCCAGCGGACCAGCGGGCTGGTGAACGTCACCCACAGCCGCAGCGGCGCTTGCAGCACCAGGACCAGACGCCGGCGGGCGCGCAACGCCAGCAGCTTGGGCGTGATCTCGCCGATGATCAGCAGCAGGATGGTGGCGGCCGGAATCGCGACGGCCAGGCCGCCGGGTCCGAAACGCCGCAGGCAGACGGCGGTGGTGACGGCGCCCGCGGCCACGTTGACCACGAGATTGCCGAGCAGGATCGACGACAAGAGATCGTTGGCCCGTTCGACCAGCCTCGACGCGCCGCGGGCGGCGCCAACGCCGCGCCGCAACTGGGCGCGCTCGGCCGCCGTCAACGCGAAAAACGCGGTCTCCGCACCGGAGAACGTCGCCGACAAGACCAGCAGGATCGCAAGCAGCAGGATATCCAACCGAAGCCTCCGCCGTCGCCGCAGCTTACCCGGTTCCTTGACGGGCTGCAAGCCAGGGCCTAGCATCGCCCGGCCATGCAAGACATCCTGTTCATACGGTTCGGCGCCCTGGGGGACCTCTGTCTACTGGGTTGGACGCTCAGCCGCCTGGCCGCGGCGCCGGGCGCCGGCGGCCGACGGATCACCCTGGCCACCAAGGCGCGCTTCGCCGACCTCGCCGCCCGCCTGCATGGCGTGGACGAGGTGCTGGCGCTGTCCGAACCCGGCGGCCTGCGCGACCTGGTGCGCCTTGCCGCCGACGTGCGCCGGCGCGAGTTCGCCAAAGTGATCGACGCCCACCAGGTGGTGCGCAGCCGCCTTTTGTTGGGCCTCTTGGCGCGGCGACCCGCTGCCGTGCTCCGCAAGGACACGGTTGCGCGGTTGCGCCTGCTGCGTCGCGGCGCCGTCGATCCGCGCCTGCGCCGGCACATGCGGGACCGCTTCGACGCGCTGCTCGCCGATGCCGGGCTGCCGGCCGGCGAACCCACGGTGCCGCTGTCCGCGTTGACCCCACAGCCAGCAAGGGGGGCCGGCACGACCGACGCCGCCGAGCCGCCGCGCCTTGGCCTGGCTCCGGGCGCCCAGTGGGAACCGAAGCGCTGGCCCGCCGCCTACTGGGCCGACATCGCGCGCCGCTTCCGCGCCGCCAGCAGCGCTCCGCTGCGGGTGTTTCTGGGCCCGCGCGAGGAGGCCTGGTATCAGGGCAGCGACCTCGCCGTTGCCCTGGGCGATGTCGCGCCGGTCGAAATGATCCGCGAACGCCCGCTGCCGGAGGTGGCGGCGTCGCTCGCCGGCTGCCGCTTGCTCGTCTGCAACGACAGCGGGCTGATGCATCTGGCCGAAGCAGTCGGCACGCCCGTGGCGGCCTGCTTCGGACCGACCGTGGCGGCGTTCGGTTACACGCCGCACCTGGCGGCCAGCACGGTCCTCGAGGTCGTCGACCTGCCCTGCCGCCCCTGCTCGCGCAACGGCAAGCGACCCTGCCACCGCCAGGACCTGGCCTGCCTGGTCCAGATCACCCCGGACCGCATGTGGCGCGAGATCGCGACCCGCGGGCCGTGGCCGAAAGGTTGACCGTGGGCGCAACCCTGGACATCTACCGCACGCTCGCGCCGGTCGCGGCGCGGTTGGCCCCGCTGGCGGCACCGTTTGTGCCCAAGGTCCGAGCGGGCCAGCGGGGGCGCCGCGGACTGCTCGATCGCCTGCTCGCCGCCGCGCCGCGGCTGCAGGGATGCCTTTGGGTGCACACCGCGAGCGTCGGCGAGTTTTTGCAGGGCATTCCCATCGCTAGCGCAGTGCGCGGCGCGCTGGGCGAGGCGGCGCCGCCGGTGGCGTTCACGCACTTCTCGCCGTCTGGCTACGAGTTCGCCCAGCGGCACCCTTGCGCCGACCTGCACGACTATCTGCCGCTGGACGTTCCCGCCGATATGCGCCGCCTGGTTGCCGCCTGGCGGCCGCGGCTGCTGGTGTGCGTGAAATTCGACGTCTGGCCCAACCTCGTGCTCGCGGCGCGCGCCGCCGGCGTGCCGGTGCTGCTGTTGGCCGGCTCGCTGTCGCCGCGTTCGGCTCGCCTGCGTTGGCCGGCCCGCGCTCTCTACCGCGACCTCTTCGACCGCTTCAGCCACCTGGGCGTCTGCACCGAGGAAGACCGCGCGCGTTTCGTCGCCGGGCTCGGCGTGCGCGCGCCGGTCACGGTCACAGGCGACACGCGCGCCGAGCAGGTCATCCTGCGTTACGAGCAGAGCCGAGGCGGCCGGGTCAACGAGCGGCTGCGCGCGCTCGGCGGCCGCCTGCTCGTGCTCGGCTCGACCTGGCCGCCGGACGAACGCCTGTGGCTGCCGGTGCTGGGCGAGCTGCGCCGGCAGCATCCTGAGCTGCGCGTCGTGCTCTGCCCCCACGAACCAACGCCGCCGCGCCTGGCCGCGCTCGAAGCGCAGCTCGCCGGGCGCGGCCTCGAGGTGGTGCGCCTGTCGGCGCTGCTAGATGGCGCCGATGCGGGCGGTCGCACGGAGACGAGCGCGGACCCGGCCGCAGCCGGCGGCGACCGTCCAACCGTCGCGCCGGTCATCCTGGTCGACTCGGTCGGCGTGCTGGCCGAGATCTATCGTGCCGGACATCTGGCCTACGTCGGCGGCAGCTTCACGACGGGTGTGCACAACACACTGGAGCCGGCGATCGCCAGCCTGCCGGTTCTCTTCGGGCCTCGGATCCATAACGCGGAAGAAGCCGGCGTGCTCGTGGCCCGCCAAGCCGGGTTCGTGGTCAAGAACCCGCCGGCGGCGCTGGCCTGCGCGCTGCGGTTGCTCGGCGACGCCGGTTCGCTGCGCGACGCCGGCGCCGCGGCGCGCGAGGTCGTGCTGGCGCAACGCGGCGCCGCCGCGCGCAGCCTGGCGGTGATGCGCCCCTACCTGTAGACCTCGGCGCTGGCCGCCCGGCGCCGGCCGCTCTACCTTGCGGGTTCGACCCTGCGTGAAAGGACACCGCATGCGACCCTCCCAGGCCGACCGCTTGCAGCTTGCGAGCAACCTCCCCCGCCGCGACGCGTCCGGCGCGCGCTGGCGCCTGCCGTACGCCGAACGGCCGCGTTACATCCAACTCGAGACCGTCACCAAGTGCAACGCCGCCTGTCCGTTCTGCCCGCAGAACGAAATCGACCGCGGCGTCGCCAAGATGCCCGATGCTACCTGGCGCAACGTCGTGGACATGACCTGCGGCTGGGGCGTGACCTACCGTCCGTTCCTGACCAATGAACCCTTCGTCGACGTGCGCCAGGCCGAGATCTGCCGCTACATCAAGGAGCACGACCCCACCGCCAGGGTCGAGCACAACACCAACGGCGAGCTGGTGACCGAGAAGGTGGCGCGGGCGATTCTCGAAGCGGGCGTCGACATCATGCGCTTCTCGATCGACGGCCTGTCGCGCGAGACCTACGAGCCCAGCCGCGTCGGCGTGAGCTTCGACCGCGTGTACGAACGCGTGCCCCGTTTCCTGGAGATCTGGCGCGAGGAGGGCTACGAAAAGCGCGGCGTCTACACCGAGGTCCGCCTGATCGAGGTGCCGGAGAACCGCCACGAGATCGAAGCCTACATGGAATTCTGGAGGCCGCGCTGCAGCGAGGTCGTGATCACCCAGCTCTACCAGTGGCCGTGGACCGGGCAGACGGCGGCCGATGTCGTGCGCAAGCCCTGCCTGAAGATCCTCGACGAGCTGTTCGTCTACGCCAACGGCAACGTGACGATCTGCTGCTGGGACGTGCACGAGCGCGCCGTGATCGGCAACGTGCACGAACAGACGCTCGAGGAGATCTGGACCGGCTACGCCGCCAACCATCTGCGCGCGCTGTTGGACGACGGCCGGCGCGATCTGATCCACCTCTGCTCGCGATGCAACGCGTACAAGGATTACGACTTTTCGCGGTTCGCAGTCTAGCCGCGGTTCGCGGTCGGGCCCGGACGGAGCCCGCCGGACGGCGGGTCCTGTCACCCTTGCCTGTAGGCGATGGGATCGCGGACGCCGGCCTTCTGGAAACCACGCAGCCGCAGCCGGCAGCTTTCGCACTCGCCGCACGCGCGCTCGCCGTCGACGTAGCACGACCACGTCAAGTGCAGCGGCGCACCCAGATCGAGGCCGCGGCGCACGATGGCAGCCTTGTCC
>JAQULN010000171.1 GCA_028718575.1 Candidatus Krumholzibacteriia bacterium
TTCAAAATGCGTCCAACCGGATCCAGCCGCGGGAAGAGGTCCTTGCGGGGGCCGAAGCCCAATACGCAGACCCGTTCGCGCGCGAGAAGCTCCTGACGCGTAAAGAAGCGACCCTCGCCCACCTGGTAACTGTACATCACGGCGAAGTTGTCGCTGGCGCCGACCGTTTGCACGAACTGGGTGCGCTCCTTGCCGTATGTCAGCACGTCGGCCGAATGGGACTGAATCATGTAGTCGACCCGATCGACGCCCGGAATCGTCGCCGCCAGCGGGATCAGCTCAGGCTGTATCTGGCGGCGACGCAGCTTGGCCTCGATATCCTCGCCGCCCAGCCCGTCGTAGCGCGTCACCATCAGGTACGGCCGGCTGGCCGACACGACATCCTCGCGGATGCGGCCGCTCAGCCCCGAGACGATCGTGACGATCGCCAACAGCGTCGCGACGCCGATGGCGACGCCGAGCACGAGCAACAAACTGCGCTGGCGGTGGCCGCGTATCGTATGCGCGGCCTGTTGGAAAACCTCGCGCAGGATCAGGCTGCGTCGCGCGCGTTCACTCATATCGCAACGCCTCCACGGGGTCGAGCCCGGCCGCTTTCCACGCCGGCCAGGCGCCGAAAAAGACGCCGATCACGAACGTGCTGCCGAGACCCAATCCCACCGACCACAACGGCACGGCGAAGTTCAAGTCGCTGACGGCGCAAATCACCCAGGTGATGCCCGCGCCGATGGCGATACCGAGCACACCGCCGGTCAAGGACAGCGTGACGGCCTCGATCAGGAACTGTCCCGCGATGTTGCGCCGGCTGGCGCCGACCGCCTTGCGAACGCCGATTTCTCGCGTCCGCTCGGTGACCGAAACCAGCATGACATTCATCAGCACGATGCCGCCGATCACCAGGCTGATCCCCACCAACGGCGTCATGGCGGCATAGATAGCGCCGGTGATGCCCCGCCAGAGCTGCAGCAACTGGTCCGCGGTCATCAGGCCGAAATCGTCGCGTTGCAAGGGGCGCAGGCGGTGCCGCACGCGCATCTGGAACGCGGCCTCGTCCTTGGCCTCCTCGAAGCGGTCGAGGTCCGCCACCGCCACCTTGATGTCGATCGAATGACGCGTACCGAATACCTTCTGCAAGGTAGTGATCGGAATCACCGCGAAGGTGTTGCGATTGCTGCCGAGGACCGTGCCCTGGTCGGCGACGACGCCGACCACGGTGAAATGGCGCCCCCGTAAGCGAAACTCCCGGCCGACGGGGTCGGCGTGCCGGGGGAAAAGGTCGCGTGCCACGTCCCAGCCCAGTACGGCGACCGTGGCGCTCATACGCACATCGGCGGTTGTCAGGTGGCGGCCCTGGGCCAGCGGCAGCTCCTCCAGCAACGGATAGTCCTCGGTCTTGCCGCGGATCTGGCAGCCGCGGTAATTCGCGCGCCCCGCCCGCAGGTCGGCCGTGGTCTCGATCGACGCGCTCACGACCCGCGCCAAGGTCAAGCGGTCGGCCAGCCAGTCGCGGTCCTCCAACGTCAGGTTGGGGTTGTTGAGCGACTCGAGGAACGAGTCGAAATCGGTGAGGAACGTGACGGGGTTGACGCGCATGATGGTGAAGACATCGGTGCCCTCATTCAAGACTTTACGGCGCGCGTACTGATCGGCGCCGTAGATCAATGACACGACCGCGACCACGGCCATCGTCCCGACGATGTTGCCTAGCAGCGTCAAGAACGTGCGCAGCTTGTTGCTGCGCAGGTTAGCGAGCGCAATGCCGGCGCCGCCGAGATCTGCGCGCATCATCGCGTCAACCGTCCGTCCGGGCGGCGCCGCGGCGCTCTCGGTCCGGCAGCACACGTACGCGCGCACCGTCGCGCAGCTCGCGCAACACGCGGAACGGCCCGGTCACCACGGTCTGGCCCGGCTGCAGACCCTCGAAAACCTCAAAATGGTCCTGGCCGGCGATGCCCAGCACCACGGGCACGAACTTCACGAAGCGATCGCTCACTACGAAAACGCCCTCTGTCTCGGTCCGGGCGATCGTCGCTTCGGCAGCGTCTGCGCTGAAGTCGAATGCCGCCAGCGCGCGCGCGCGGGCGTTGGCCTGCCCACCCTTGAGCTTCTCGATCGCGTCCTGGCGCAGCGGCCAGTCGCGCGCCGTGACCGCGCCCAGCGGCACCGCAATGGCCGAATCGCGCTCGGCCACGGTGATGCGCGCCTTGGCCGATAGTCCCGGCCGCACGCCGTCGGGCGCTTCGTCCAACGTGACCTTGACCAGGAAGTCGACGGCTTGTTGGGTGCCGCCCGAACGGATCGGACTGTTGCCGATCTCGGTGACCGCGCCCGCGAATTCGCGCCCGGTGAAGGCGTCGATCTCGACGATCGCGCGCTGGCCCAGCCGCACCTGCACGACTTCGGTCTCGTCTACCTCGACTTCCGCTTCCAGCGCGCCCATGTCCGCGATGGTCAAGAGTACGGTGCCCGGGTTATTGAGCGTGCCCATGATGGCGTTCTCGCCCTCCTCGACGTTGAGGCGGGTGATCAGCCCGCTCATGGGCGCCAGGATGGTGACCTTTTGCAGATCATAGCGGGCCTTGTCCAGGTTGGCCTGGATCTGCGACAGCCGATGGCGGGCTGCTTCGAGCCGGGCGGCTTCAACGCGGCGGTTCGTGGCCGCGGCCTCCAGGTTCTCGTCGCTCGCCAACCCCTGGCGGGACAGCTCGCCGGCGCGCCGCTCGTCCGCCTCGGCTTTCTCCAACGAGGCCGCCGCCAGGCGCAGGTCCGCCTCCGCGGAACACACCGACGCTGCGAGCGCTTGCACGGCCGCTTCGTATTCGGTGGGATCGATTCGCAGCAGAAGGTCGCCCGCCGCCACGCGTTGCCCTTCCTCGATCGCGACCTGCACGACCGTGCCCATGGCGTTGGCCGAAACGTTGACCTGGCGCTTCGGCTGGATGGTGCCCGAGGCGCGCACCACGGCGGTCAAGGCGCGCACCTCGGCCTGCGCGGTGTCGACGCGCGGCGAGGTGTCACGCCGGCCGATGCTCAACGCGACCAACGCGCCGACCGCGATCACCACCAAGATGACGGGGAGCCACTTCTTCACATCGATCCTCCCGCGGCCGCGGCGGCGGCCGCTCGATTGGTTCTGCGTCAGTGTCCGCCGACGGCCTGACCCAGCAAAGTGAACGCGATGGGCACGATCGACAACAGCACGTAAGTGGCCGCGACCACGATCAGCGCGCGGCTGCGCGGTAGTTGATGCACCACGATCACGCCGATCAGCACGACCCAGAGCATCCAGTAGATGAACGGATCGCCGTAGATTCCCGCAACGACGAACGGCACCGATGACGGATTCGCGTCGGACATCAGCGACGCCGCGGTCAGGCCCGCGTAGGTCCCCGAGCCGGTCACGGCCACGATCACCCAACTCAGCATCGTCCGCAGGCCGTACGCGATCAAACCGGCCCAAGAAACCACGCCCAACGTCTGACGCAGCTTGCCCTTGCCTTCGGACAGGCGCAAAAACGAATGCAGGACCAGGCCCGGCAGCAAGATCGCCAGCACCGCCGACAGCCCCGCGCCCAGGCCCGTCAGCAGCCGTAGCCAGGGCGGCGGGTCGCTGAACATGTCGAGCTGGTGTTCGAGCATCTCGACCTGCGCGGCGGGTGCGTGAGCAAGCTGTCGCTCAACCGATTCCGGCATCATGATGTGCACGTTGAACGCCGTGAAAAGCCAGACCAGCAAGCAGATCACGCCCAGCGGCGCCAGCCAGGCGGGGCGGTCGAACACCGCGCGCATGGCCACCGCCGGCGCGACGATCACCTGGACCGCCCGATCGGTCAGGCTCGCCGCAGCGGCGGGCGTCTGGTTCGGCGCATCGTTCATTTCGGTTCTCCTTGCTCGGGGCCATGCCAACGGTGGCTCGGATCGGCCCGAGCCTGGTCCGACAGAACGTCCGGCGCATCGGCGTGCAGCGCGAGATCGGCCGGAAAATCGCTTGCGGCGCGGGCAAGAGGCGTTGCCGCTTCCTGTTCCGCAAGCACCGACAGACCTCGCTCGGGGTCGGCGTGTCGCGCGAGAAACTCGCGGGCGAACGTCCCCGTCTCGATGTCGTCCAGAATCGCGTCCAGGCGCGCGCGCACGCCCGCATCGATGATCCGCGGCCCGCGGGTCAAGCCGCCGTACGCCGCGTTTCGGCTGATGCGCCGGCGCATCCCGGCGATTCCATAGCGCCGCAGCAGGTCGGCGATCAACGCCAGCTCGTGCACGCATTCGAAGTACGCATTGGCGCGGTCATATCCCCGCGCGGTCAACGTATCGAAGGCGGCTTGCAGCAGTTCAACCACGCCGCCGCAGAGCACGGCTTGCTCGCCGAACTGGTCGGCGACGCATTCGTCCCGGAACGTCGTGCGCCAGCCGCCGCCGTGCAGGCAGCCGACAGCCGCGGCGTATGCGGCAGCGAGGGCCCAGGTTCCAGGCGGCGACGCGTCGGTTACCGCGAGCAGGCCCGGCGCGCCGCCCCCCGCGACATAAGCTTCGCGCAGCTTGTCGCCTTGCGCCTTGGGCGCCACCAGGAAGCAGGCCCGCGCGCCGGGGTCGATCTGCGCGAACGCCACGGCGAACCCGTGCGCGAAAGCAAGCGCCGCTTGCGGCCGCAGGTGCGGTTCGATTTCCGTCGTGTAGACGGTCGCCATGGCCTCGTCCGGCAGCGCGAGCATGACGACGTCCGCTGCGGCCACAGCCGCGGCCGTGGCGGCCACGCGAAATCCTTCGCGGCCGGCGAGGGCGCCGCGCTCGGAGCCCGGCCGCGCGCCGACCAGCACGTCGACCCCGCTGTCGCGCAGGTTCAAGGCCTGGGCGCGGCCCATGGTGCCGTAACCGATCACGGCCACGGTCTGCCCGGCCAGCGCCCCGCGCGGCGCCTCCGCCTGTGTCAGCGGCCGTTCGACTGGGGGTTGCCAATCACGTTGCACCGAGACCTCCCATCGCGAACCCGGTGTCGTCAGGCACCGACTTTAGGCCGCTCGGGCCTGCTTGACAAGAACTTGCGAACGGCCTAGATTCTCGCCCTGCCCCGCACCTGGGTGGCGGGATCGGCCCGCTGACTGATTCCGGTGGCGCCTTAGCTCAGTTGGTTAGAGCAGCGGAATCATAATCCGCGTGTCCGGGGTTCAAGTCCCTGAGGCGCCACCATCGTACCCCTGGCCGCTCGACCGCATTCGCGGTTTTTTTTTGCGACGCCGCGACGGCGGCCGCTCGGACCGGAGCCATGCGATGACCGGCCGCGATTTTACCGCGCGGGCTTGCGCGCAACTCGACGCTCTCCTGGCCGAGACGGCCCGGACGTACGGCGAGGACCCCGCCGGCGCCGGCCTTTTGGCCGCCGTCTCCGGCGGCCCCGATTCGGTCGCGCTCTTGCACCTGGCCGCCGCTTGGGCGGCCGCGCGCCGGCGGCCGCTCGCGGCAGCGCATTTCAACCACCGCCTGCGCGGCGCGGGATCGGATCAAGACGCCGCCTTCTGCCACCAGCTCTGCGCCGGACTTGGCGTGTCGTTGTCCGTCGGCGACGGCGACTGCCGCCCGCTCGCCCGCCGGCGCGGCCGCGGCCTGGAAGAAGCCGCCCGCCACCTGCGCCTGGAATTCCTCGCCCACGTGCGCCGGGAGCGCGGCCTGACCGCGGTCGCGACCGGCCATCATCGCGACGATCAGGCCGAAACAATCCTGCTGCGCATTGGCCGCGGCACGGGCTTGGACGGTCTGCGCGGTTTGCGCCCGCGCCGCGGTCGCTTGATCCGGCCGCTGCTGGGCGCAACGCGCGGCGAGATCCTGGACTATCTGCAGGCGCACGGCCTGCCCTGGCGCGAAGACCCCACCAACCTGGACGGCAGCAACCTGCGCAGCCGCGTACGCCGCGAGCTGCTGCCGTTGTTCCGGGACATCTTCGGCAGCGGCGCGACGCTCAACCCGGCCCGGCTGGCCGATCTCTGCGAGCTCGACCTCGCTCATCTCGACGCGCTGGCCGAGGCGGCCTGGCGTAACCTCGCCATTCCGCCCGAAGCCGGGCAGACCGTGCCGCGCTTGTGCGTCGGCGGCTTGCTGGCGCTGCCCGCGGCGATCGCGCGGCGCGTGTTGCGGCGCTGGTTGCAAGCGTCGTTGCCGGCCGACCTCGCCCGGGTTCACGTCGTGAACACGCTACGCTGGCTGGCTGCAAGCCAATCCGGCACCGGACTGGACCTGCCGGGCGGCCTGCGCATCGTGCGCGATTTCGACTGTCTGGGAATCGAACGACCGCCGCCGCCGCTGCATGGTGCCGAAGCCTGGTCCGTGCGGCTGGAGCCGCTGGATGAAGTCCCGGCGGCCGTTTCAGCGCCGACCCAAGACGGAAGCACCTGGCGGCTGATCGCCGCGGCGGACGCCCTGGCGGGCAATCTGTACGTACGCGGACCGCGCCCCGGCGACCGCCTGCAGCCGTTCGGGCTCGCAGGCAGCAAGAAATTGGGCGATCTTGTCCAAGCCAAGCGGATCCCTCGCGCCTGGCGTCCCGGATTGCTGGTCGTCGC
>JAQULN010000172.1 GCA_028718575.1 Candidatus Krumholzibacteriia bacterium
CGGGATACAATGAAGCCTGCCGGCAGCTCGGGTACCGGCGGCTCTCGGCCCGGAAAACATGGTTCTTGACGTTGGCGTCCATGGTCGCGGCCAAGGTGTTGGCGACCGTACCGTAGGTATCCAGATCGGCGGCGAACGCGCGGCGGCGGACGTCGCGGTCGCGCGAGCGCAGGAGCTTGCTGTAGCGCGCGTGCGTCAGTTCGACCTCGTTGCCGGTTTCATCGCGGACGATCGGAAAACGCAGGTCGGCGTCCGCGAGCGCGGAGAAGATGCGGCCGGCGCCGCGGGTGACATTGGTCGCAGCCGCGAGCAGTTCCTCGCGCTCGGCGTCGAGGGTGTGCTCGCGCAGCCGGCGCAGGTTGTCGAGGTAGTGCGCGTAGACGCGCAGGTCGGCGCTGGCCGCCACGAACCCCGCCAAACGGTCGTCGTCCAGCGCCAGCAGCTCGGGCTCGAACCAACTGACCGCCTCGGCGAAGCGCGTGTTCAGGCTGGCCGCGCGGCCGCGGCGGGCGGTGTTCGCCGCGTCGCGAGTGTCTTCGTCGCTACGCAGGTTCGCGTAGACCGTGATCACCTCGAGCCGGCGCTGCACGTCCTCGATCGCGCGCAGGGTGGCCAGCAACGACTCGGCGCTGCGGTCGAGAGTCCCGCGCCGCGGCGCGAGGCCGCCGAGGTCGGACTCGACCGCCGTGAACGCCGCTTCCCAGGCGTCCCAGTCCGCGAAGACACGCTCCAGCCGCCACTTGAAGCGGTCCTCGATCTCCTGGCGCCGGCGGACGGCGCCCGCGGACGCGCTCGACTCGGCGTCGGCCGCAGAGTCAGCGGAGTCGGCGATGCACAACGGAAGCTGGTGCCTACGCAGCATACGGAATCCTTTCGCGGGGCCGGCGCTTCATGAATAACCCGGGTTAGAACTTGATAACCAAGACTAATCACGGCGACTGCGCCTGCCAAGCAACGGGCGACGGATGCATCGGCGCGCCGAACGATTAACCCGGATTATTCATGAAGGATCGCCGCGAGAAAGTGGAAAATGCTTGCCAGGACGCGGGCTCGCAAGGATCGGCGAGGGAGGCGTACCCAAGGCGGTACGTTGACCGAGCCGATCCGAGAACGCGCGTCCTGGCAAGCATTTGACCTTTCGCAGCCGGTCCTTCATGAATAATCCGGGTTAAATACGCCGATAGGCCGCGGGCAAAACGTATTCAAAGAGCGCGTTGTCGCGAGTCAGCGTTTCGGAGTGACCGACGTAGAGGTAGCCGCCTTTGGCGGTGTGGCGATGGAACCGCGCAATCAGCGCGTCTCGCGTCGCCTTGTCGAAATAGATCATCACGTTGCGGCAGAAAATGGCGTCCAGCGGCTTGGTGAACGGGTATCGGCTGTCCATCAAATTATGGCGCCGGTAGACGACCTCCCGGCGAACATCGTCGACCACCTGCCAGGTGCCCGTTTCGGGACCGCGGCGGAAGTACTTGCCGCGCAGATGCGGCGGCATCTGCTCAAGACGTTCGTTGCTGTAGACCCCGCGCATGGCGATGCGCAGCGCATTGGCTGAGAGATCGGTTGCCAGAAGCAGCGGCTGGTAAGCGCGGTACTCGGGGCCGAAGGCTTCTTTCATCAGCATGACCAGCGTATACGGCTCTTCGCCGGTGGAACAACCGGCGCACCAGAAACGGAGATTGCCGCCGCTTCGGCGATGGCGCTCGACGAGTTCAGGCAGCGCCGTCGACGCGAAGTGGCTGAAATGACTGTTCTCGCGCCAGAAGAAGGTGTGATTGGTGGAGATCCGGTTGGCCAGTTCCTGCAGCGCCTCGCCGCTCTGATCGGCCTGCAGCCATTCCAGGTAGGACCGGAAATCCGGCAGCCGGCGCTGGCGCAGCACCTTCTGCAGGCGCCCGACCACGAGCGAGCGTTTCTGGTCGCTCAGGCTGATGCCGAAATGCTCGTAGACCAGTCGGCGAATCGCCTGGAACTCCGCTTCGCCGATGTCGCGCACATCGCTGACGTTGGGGGCCGACGCTGCTGCCATCGTTGACCTCATGCCGCCGCCGTTCGCATGCCATTAGACGGCGACTGGCAAACCTATCTCCTGTAGAGTTTCCAAGAACTTGCGCTTCTCGATGGGCTTGACCACGTAGCCATCGCACGCGTTGTTGAAGGCGGCCATGAGGTTGTCGTGGTCTTCGAGGGCGGTGGTCATGATCACCTTGGTCCGCGTTTCGTCGGCGATCTTGTGCTCCCGCTCGAGCGCGCGCAGGCGCTTGAGCGTTTCCTGACCGTCCATGCCGGGCATCATGATGTCCAGGCAGACCAGGTCGTAGCGTTGGCCGGCCTGCAGGACCTGCTTGAAGGCCCCGACGGCTTCGTTGCCGTTGACCGCGACATCGCACTCGGCGAAGGCCTGCAAATAGCGGCACAGCAGACGCCGGCTGATGAAGTCGTCCTCGACCACCAGAACTCGCATAACGACGTTCCTCTGTTTCCGTTACGACCAGCCGCCGGCCGAGCGACTTACGAACAAGGCCCGTGTCCGGCGCCACCAGTTCGTGTATCCTATCGGCCGGCGACGCAACAGCTTGACCTGGATTATTCGCGAACACTCAGGGTTGACTCCAACGAGGATGGCGCCGTGCCGGAACTGCCCGAGGTCGAAAGCATCGCACGCGCGCTGCGCCGCGCTCTGGCGGGCCGGCGCTGCACCGGCTTGCAGGTACGGTTCGCTGGCGTGCTCCAGCCGTCGCCGGCGGCGGTGCGCCGCACCATGGTCGGCAGTACCCTCATTGCGGTCGAACGCCTCGGTAAGTACCTGATTCTCACCTTTGACGGGCGGCAGCCCGGCCACGTCCTGCTGCACCTGCGCATGACCGGGCAGATCTTCCTGCAGGAGGGGTACCGCCCTGACCGTCACGTGCATCTGTCGCTCAGATTCGGCGACTGTACCGTGCACTACCGCGACATCCGCAAGTTCGGCCGCTGGACGGCGGTCGGACCCGACTGGCGGGAGCGGGAACTGGCCCATATCGGCCCGGACATGCTCGCCGTGCGCTTCGCGTCGTGGCTGCCGCGGGTCGCGCAGCGGCGGGCACCGTTGAAATCGGTCTTGCTGGACCAGCAAGTGGCGGCCGGACTCGGCAACATCTACGCCGACGAGACCCTCTTCCGCGCGGGCGTGCACCCGCTGACCGAACCCGCCGCATGCGACGCGGCGACGCTGCAGCGGGTGCTGCGCGAGGCCAAGGCGGTGCTGCGCCTTGCGCTGCGGCACGGCGGCACCACGTTCCTGAACTTCACCGATTTCAACGGCAAGCCGGGCAGATTCCGGCAGCGGCTGCAGGTCTACGGCCGGGCCGGACAACCGTGCCGGCGTTGCACGACGCCGATCGAGCGCCTCGTGGTCGGCGGCCGTTCAACTTGCTTTTGCCGCGCGTGCCAGCCGGACCTCCATGAATCATCCGGGTCAGTCCGCCAGGTCCAGTAATCCGCGCAGGTGCCGCGGCGGCGGCGCGCCGTAGGACAGCAGGCGATCGTGGAAATCGCGATGCCGGTATTGCGCGCCGGCTTTGCGCAGCCAGTCCCGGCGGATGGCGTTGATCTCCAGGTTGCCGACGTAATAGGTCGACAGCTGCGTCGAGGTCAGGCAGGCGCGAATCCATTTGCCCGCCGCTTCGCCCTCTTCCTGGAAGCCGCGTTCCATCATCAACGTCATCGCCTTGCCCTCGGTCATGCCCGCCGTGTGGATCAACTGGTCGATGATCGCGTTGATGATCAGCCGCAAGCGCATCTTGAGCTGTTGCATCTCGAACTCCGGGCCTCCCCAACCCGACTCGACCATGAGCTGTTCAGCGTACGTCGCCCAGCCCTCGACGAAGGTGCCGCTGCTGAAGACCGCTCGCACCGGCGTCGAGCCGCGGAAACGGTTGGCGTGGTTGATCTGCAGATAGTGACCGGGCATGGCCTCGTGCACGGTGAGGTCCTGCAGCATATAGTCGTTGTACTCGCGGTAGAACGACTCCGCGCGTTCGGGTGTCCAGTCCGCCGGCGTCGGCGCGATCGCATAGAACGTGGGCAGATGAGGCTCCAGTGGCCCGGGCGAATCGCAGTAGGCGATCCACATGCCGCGCTGGTGCTCGGGCATGACGATGATCTCGATCGGCTCGTCCGGCACGCGCACCAGATCGTGCTCGCGCACGAAGGCGGTGATGCGCTCGAGATCGCGGCGCGCCTGGTCGACGATGGTCTCGCTGGTAGGCCGATCTTCGGCAAGGTTGCGCAGGACGGCGGCGATCAGCGTTTCGCGCGGGATCTGGGCGGGGACCGGCGAGCCGAGGCGCTGTGGGTACATGGAGCGCGCGAGTTCGGCCATGCGCACGGTGGTCGCCTCGAGATCACGCTCGGCGGAGGAGAGAATCGCCGTCGGCTCCAGATCGCTGTCCAGAGCGAACTGCAGCTTGCGGCGCCACCGTTCGGCGCCGAGGCGGAAGTCGCCGCGCGAGCGCGGCAGCAGATCGTCGGCAAGCCAGTCCCCGTACTCAGTCAAAGCGGCGATGGCCTCGACGCGCGGACGCGCCAGCCGTTCGCGCAAGCCCGGCTCGTCGACGAGATAACGGTCGAGTCCGTCCATCACGAGGTTGATCGTGCCCTGATTCTGGGTGATGGCCGTGCGGGTGAAGACGGCGGGCGGATTCTCGAGATTCGCCCGGGCGGCACCTAGCAGGACGGGAATCTGCTCGAGTCGCGCGGCCACGCTCTGCAAGCGCGCGGGCAACGGCGCGAACTCGCGCGCCAGGAGCGAGTAGATCGCGTCGCCGGGGTTGTAGAGCAGCGGATTCCAGCTCGGTTCGTCCAGTTCTTCATGCGCGAACAGCGTGTACGCGATGCGCCGCAGCAGAATTTCGCGGTCGATGCGATCCTGTTCGCTCAGTTGGTCGGGCGGAATCGCCCGCAGGCTGTCGCGGTAGGCTCGATTGAGGTCGGCCCAGGCGTCGCGGGCCGGCTTGGATAGGTCGGGCAAGCGGTCGTCGTGGTCGTGATTGCCGAGTTGGGTGGCCCAGACCGGTTGATGCGCATAGAGCGCCGCGAGATAACGGTTGGCCAGCCCGACGAACAATCGCTCTTCTGTGGTCGGGCCACGTCCGCATCCGGCGGACAGGACAAGGCCCACGATCACGGCAACGAACAGGACGCGGCGCATGAGGCACCTCTCGGTTCAAGGTCAGTCCGGATGAGGCGAGAAGGGCCGCCGCGAGAAAGCGGCAGATACTTGCCCTTTCGCAGCCGTTCCGGCGCGAATCATCCGGGAAAGTCGAACAAAGGGGAATCTAGCACATGACCGCCCGCGCGCACAATCGATCGCCGTGCGCGCCAGCGCTTCGGAACGCCGGGCGTCGATTAACCGCCGTCGTTGGTTCAGGCTCGGGATGCGCGCCGCCGCTCCAGGAGCGTCCGGGCCTCGTCCACCGTCGCGACCGAACTAAGCCCGGGCAGGCGCTCGACCACCCAGCCGCCAGCGCTCCGGTGCACCAGATGCAGATGGCGCGCGCTGTACGGCAACCACAGGTCCAGGACCGGCTCACGTTGGACCGTTTCCTCCTGGATCTCCAGCAGCATTCCCGGCGGGTCGGCGATGTGATCCAGGACGATCGCCGCCACCGAACCGTCGGCGCGCATACGGACACGCAGCCGCGGGCCCTGGTTGTCGGCCACGACAACAACAGAGAAACGCGGCTCGACCTGCGTGTACTTGACGTCGCAACGCAAGCCGATGGCAGCACAGACAGTCCGTAGGGACTCGATCGTATCCATAAGGTTCGAATCCCCCCGCCGGCCGGCCGCGCCGGCGGTCCACCACATAGGCTACAGATTCCCGGTACGTAACAAACGATCGGCAATAGAGCTGCTTGTAGGATAACAGACAACGTGCCGTTGTCAACGATTCCGGCTAGCGGGAGCGGCCCCGCCCCACAGCGCGATACCGCCGGCCAGATACACCAGGTCGGTGAATCCGCATTCGCGCAGGATGCGGGCCGCTTCGAAGCTGCGCGAACCCTTCGCGCAGGCGATCAACAACGGTTGACCCGGCGGCAGCTCATGCGCCCGCGACCGCAATTCCGCCAACGGGATATGGATCGAGCCGGGCGGCAGGCAGGACGCACCGGCGGCGTGCTCGGCCGTGGTCCGCACGTCGAGCAGCAGCCGGCCGGCCGCCGCGCCCCGCAGCGGCGCCTGCTCGATGCCAAACACCCGCGGATCGAGCGCCGCCGCGGCGAGGTCGTGCAACGGATCCAACAGCGTGTTGTACGCCGGCGCGTAGCAGAACTCCGCGTCCAAGAGATCGGCGAGATCGCCGTCCTGGCGCAGCAGCGAGGCGAAGACATCGACGCGCTTGACCGCGTCGCCGGGGCCCACAGCCTGCAAACCCAGCAGGCGGTCGCTGCCGGCTTCATGCACCAGCGCCAGATGGATCAGCGCGCGGTCGGGGTGGATGTGGAGGCGATCGTCGAACGACCCGAGGGTCGCCACCGGA
>JAQULN010000173.1 GCA_028718575.1 Candidatus Krumholzibacteriia bacterium
ATGCTCGACCGCTACCGCAAGGTCCATCTGTTCTGGGACGAGAAACTGGTCTTCGACGCCGGCGACCTGGGACTTCCCGTCTTCGCCGCCTGCGGCACCACCGTCGGACTGATGATTTGCTTCGACTGGTTCTTCCCCGAAGCGGCCGGCACCCTGGCCCGGCGCGGCGCGCGCGTCATCTGTCACCCGGCCAATTTGGTGCTGCCGCATTGCCCGGACGCGATGCCGGTGCGCGCCCTGGAGAACCGGGTGTTCACCCTCACCGCCAATCGGGTCGGCAGCGAAGAGCGCGCCGGCCGGCGCTTGCGCTTCATCGGCCGCAGCACCATCGCTTCACCGCGGGCGGAGCGGCTGGCGGTGTTGAGCGCAGACCGCGCCGAAGCCGGCTCGGCGGCGCTCGACCTCGCCCATTGCGATCCCTGGTTCACTCCCCGCAATCACGTCGTCGAGGACCGGCGGCCCGATGTCTACGCCTGAGGTAAACGCCTGCGCCCCGCCGCCCGTCTCTTGCCTCAGAACCCGGAGGAGGTGACGGCGATGGGAACGACGATGCATCAGCAGGACCTGGACCTCGCACGATCGGCCTTCGCAGGCGATGAACGCGCCTGGCGCACCATCTACGAGGACACCTGCCAGCCGCTCTTCAACCTCCTTTGCTTCCAGACCGGTGACCGTGACACCGCGCGCGATCTGCTCCAGGACACCTACCTCAAGGCGCTCCGCCACCTCGGCGACTTCCGCGGCGATGGCCCGCTGCTCGCCTGGCTGCGCGGGATCGCCATGCGGTTGGCCCTGGACTGGCGGCGCGGGTTGGGCCGGCGTCTGCGGCAGCTCGTCTCGCTGCAGCACGACCTCGGCGACCTGGATCCGGCCGCGCCCGACCAAAGCAACGCCCAGACGGCGGACCTCAGCGTGACAGGACGTACGTTCCAAGCGGCCTTGCGGCGCCTGTCGCCGCAGCAGCGCGCTTGCCTGGTCCTGCACGAGTTGGAGGATCTGCCGTTCGCCGACGTGGCCCGCGCCGTCGGCTGTGCCGAGGCTACGGCCCGGGTCCATCATCACCGGGCGATGCAGAGGATGCGCGAGATGCTGGCATACCCTGCCGATGCGATGGGAGGTCAGCAGGCATGACGAAGAACGAGTACCGCAAGGCTTTCCGGTTGACCGACCGTGAGAAGGCCCAGACCTGGCAAGAAATCAGTCGACCGTTTCGCCGCCGCCCCGCAAGGCCGCGCCGCTGGCTGCCCGCCCTGGGCGGCGCCGCCGCCGTCGTTTGCCTGCTGGCGGTGATTGTCCTGTTGCGCGGCCCCGTTGCAGGCCGGGGGCCCGCGCCGGCGCCCACGGACGTTGCCGTCCGCTCCTCCGGGCAGCCGGACGCGGCGCCTCCGGCCGCGCTCCCCCGCGAGACCGCGGCACTCCAGCGCGACACGTTGCCGGCCACGGCGCCGGGCGCCGATTCCGGCCGCGGCGTCCTGCGCGGCCGGGTCTTCGACGCGGCAACGAACGTTCCGCTCGCCTTCGCCAACGTCTTCCTCTTGGACAGCGACGTATCCGCCCTGACCGATTCGCTCGGCTGGTTCGCCTTGGCGGGCCTCGCTCCGGGCAACCATGTCGTCGAGGTGCACTACCTCGGTTACGCGCCGGTCTCGCAGACGCTGACCGTCGCGGCGAACACGGTGACCGAAGCGGATTTCGCGCTGCCGGAGACGATCGTCGAAACCGTGGTCGCGTTCGATGTCGACGCCGCCCGCTACATGGTCGATACCAGGGACGCCGCGACCGAGCGCGAAACCGGCGCCTCCGCTCCCGCCCGCGAAGACAAGCTCTTTACGCGCGGCGGCCGCTCGGGCGAGATCGCGACGCGGATTGACAAGGTGGACGTTGCGGACACGTTCGTGGAATTCCTCCCGGCGTCGCGCGCGGGTTGGGGCGCCGAATCCGGCGGCACGCACAACCCCAACGACCGGCCCTACGACCTGGTCTATCATCAGCACCACGGCGTGAACCCGTTCGTCGCCACCGAGGAGGATGCGCTGTCGACGTTCGCCGTCGAGGTCGACGATGCGAGCTGGACCATCGCGCGGCGCTATCTCACCGACGGTCACCTGCCGCCGCCCGAGGCGATCCGCCTCGAGGAAATCGTCAACCGGCTGGCCGCCGGTTTCGCCCATAGCGGCTTCGACGATTTCGCTCTGCACGCCGACGGGATGCCCAGCCGATACGGCGAGGGATATCACCTGCTGCGCCTGGGCGTGCAGGCTCGCGAGGTGCCCGCCGCCGACCGCCTGCCGGCCCACCTGGTGTTCGTGATCGACGCCTCCGGCAGCATGAGCCGGGAAGACCGCCTCGAACTGGTGAAACGGGCGTTGCGGGTGCTGGTCGGCGAACTCAAGCCCGACGACCGCGTGGGGATCGTCACCTTCGGCAGCGAGGCCAGCGTGGTGCTGGAGCCGACCAACCTCGACGAGCGTGAGGCGATCCTCGCCGCCATCGACGGCCTGCACACGTCCGGGGCGACCAACGCCGAAGCCGGCTTGCGCCTCGGCTACGAGCTCGCCCGCCGCCACGCCGTCCCCGGTGCGATCAACCGGTTGATCCTCTGCAGCGACGGCGTGGCCAACATCGGCCGCACCGGCGCCGAGACCATCCTGGCCGCGGTGCGCGCCGAGGCCGATCGCGGCATCAGCCTGACGACCGTGGGCTTCGGCATGGGCAACTACAACGACACGCTCATGGAACAGCTCGCCAACAAGGGCGACGGAACCTATCACTACGTCAACCTGCTGGCCAACGCGGAGCGGGTCTTCCGCCAGAACCTCACCGGCACGCTGCAGACAGTGGGCGGCGAGGTCAAGACGCAAGTCGAGTTCGATCCCGCGGCGATTGCCCGCTGGCGGCTGCTCGGCTACGAGAATCGTCACGTCGACGACGCCGATTTTCGCAACGACGCCATCGACGCGGGCGAAATCGGCGCCGGCCACACTGCCGTCGCCTTGTACGAAGTGAAGCTCAGCGAAGCGGCCCTTCGCTCGCTGGCGGACGGCGAGCCGCGAGACCTCGGCGCCGTGCGCTTGCGCTGGGCCAAGCCGCGCTTCCACCCCGCGGCCGGCACCGTCACCGAGCGCGAGCGGCGCCTGACCACGGCCGACCTCGCCGCCGCCTGGGAATCCGCGCCGGCGCGACTGCGTGCCGCCGGCGTGGCCGCGGAGTTCGCCGAGATCCTGCGCGAAAGTTACTGGGCGCGCGGCAGCGCGCTGGCCGATCTGATCGCGCCGGTCACCGAGCTGGTCCGCGAACTGCCGGACGACCCCGACGTGATCGAGCTCTCGCAGATGATTCGCCGCGCCGCCGAACTGCAGACGCGGCAGCCCGAACGCGAGGAGTAGGCGACTGCCAGCAGTCAGTGCAGTCTGTGCCGTCTCCGCCAACCATTCCGGTCCAGCGTCTCCGCAGGCTTGGCGAGGACTAGCTGGACCGGAATGGTTGGCGGAGGCTCTAATGGAGGGTCGGCGGGCGGTCGTGGCCGGGCTCGGCGGCGTCGAGGGAATCGTTCTCGCCCCGAAACTCAGGGAACGGTTCGGATTCGGGATCCAACTCCAGGCCGTGCTCCCAGAGCTTGAGCAGACCGTCGAAACTCAGCCGCTGCGCAATCGTCATCACCTCGTCTTCGAGGAACGCCGTCAGAAACTCCGTGCGGCGATCACGGTCGCGCAAAGCCTCCACGAGCGGCAGATCGCGGCGGCGCTGGTCCGCCGTCACCCGCGTGCCCTGCAGGTAGTCGAGGTACATATCCCAATCGCCGCGGAAATAGCGCAAGCAGATCAAGCTGACCTCGACCTCGCTCTCGCTGAGCGAAGCCGCGTCGGACTCGACCGCCTTCTGCTCTTGGCGCCCACGCGATTTCTTGCTGTCCGCCATGAGTCCTCCACGAAACTGAACCGCCGGCGACGGCAGCCCCAGAGTGACAATGTCGCTCTTGGGAGGCGCGCGGTCAACCGGCCCCGTGGCCCGACAGATCCATCTCCTTGGGAATAACCACGGTCCCCTTCTGCGTGACGGTGAACAGGCTGCGGTCTTTCTGCAGATCGCGCCCTATCACCATGCCTTCCGGGATCACGACGTCCTTGTCGCAAATGACGCGGTGCAGTTCCGCGTAGCGTCCGACCTGGACGCCGTCCATGAGGATGGAGTCGGTCACCTTGGCGTAGGAGTTGACTTTAACGCCGCGATGCAGGATCGAGTGCTCGACCCGAGCGCCGGAAACGATCGAGCCGCCGCCGATGATCGAGTTGGCCAGAATACCCGGCTGCGGCTCGACCTCGTCGAAGCCGTGGACCGACATCGCCGGCGGCACCGGCGGCTGCCAGGCGCGGAACGGCCAGGTGCGATCGTAGAGATCCAGCGACGGCTGGCGCGAGACCAGGTCCATCGCCGCCTGGTAGTAGCTGTCCAGGGTCCCGATATCGCGCCAGTAGAGGGGGGCCAGCGTGTCGGGATTGCGGAACGGGAAAGCGAACACCTCTCCCTGCTGCACCAACCGCGGAATGATGTCCTTGCCGAAATCGTGGTGGCTGTCGCCGCGGCGGGAATCGTGGCTGAGCTCTTTGACCAGGCACTGGGTCTCGACCAAGTAGATGCCCATGTTGACCAGACAGTGCTGGGGATCGCCGGGAATCGTCTTCGGATTGGACGGTTTTTCCTCGTAACCGACGACCTGCCAGGAATCGTCCACCTCGAGGATACCGAAATGATGCGCGCCTTCGCGCGGCACCACGGCGGCCGACAACGAGAAACTGCCTCCGTGATCCAGGTGGAAGCGCATCAGGTCGGCGTAATCCATCTTGTAAACGTGATCGCCCGACAACAGCAGCACGTGGTCGGGCCGGACCTTTTCCAGCAGATAGATATTGTGGTAAACCGCGTCGGCGGTGCCTTCATACCACTTCGTGCCCACACGGTGCTGCGGGGGAATGCGATAGAGAAACTCGTCGGCTTCGTAATTGAAAATATTCCAGCCGCGTTGCAGATGCTTGTCCAGCGAATAGCTCTTGTACTGCGTCAGCACGTACAACCGGCGCAAGCCGCTGTTGAAGCAGTTCGAGAGGGTGAAGTCGATGATGCGGTAGTTGCCGCCGAAGGGCACCGACGGCTTCGAGCGGTCCTTGGTCAGCGGGTAGAGCCGCTCGCCCTGTCCCCCGGCCAGGATGATCGTCAACGTCCGGCGCATGCGTTCGAGCATATCCAACGAGTGACGCTCCCCGTGCCCCCGCTGGCTCCGCCGCCGGCGCCGCGAGAACCGGGGCTCAGCTCTCTACCATCTTGGCGTCCAGCAGTTCCTTGACCTTCGCGAGCAACTCGTTCGTATCCGACGATTTCGTGATGTACGCGTCAGCCGACCACGTCAGATAGTTCTCCCGGTAACTCGAGTAGGCCGTATTGAGAATCACTGGTAAGGTATTATCCATATCCAGGATTCTTTGCAAAGCCTCAATTCCATCCATGCCGGCCATGCGGATATCCAGGATCACGAGATCCGGCTGCATGGTCTGCACGTACTCCAACCCCTGCTCGGCGTTGGTGGCGGTCATCGTCTGATAACCGGCGCGTCGTAGTTCCGTCTCGTAGAGCAGACGCAGGTGGGGTTCGTCGTCGACGATCAGAATTTTCGCCACGGGAAGACCTCCTTTGTCCCCTTTGCCTCTGTCGCCATTGCCAGCCTATCAGAAGCCGGCCCCGGAAGCCAGGAAAACTCTACTCCCCATTCTCGGTTTCAACTTTGGGGCGCGGCAAGATGAAACTGAAGCAGGCACCGCCCTCGGCGAGGTTTTCACCCCGGAGCACGCCACCGTGGGCTTTGATGATCTGAGCGCAAATGGTCAGACCGAGACCCGAACCGGCGGATTTCGTGGTATAGAAAGGAGAAAACATCTTCTCAGCAACGTCCTTCGGCAGGCCCGGTCCGTGATCGGCCACCTGGATCAAGACGCCGCCCTCGAGCGACCGGCTGGACAGGCGAATCCGGCCGCCTTCGGGCTGGGCTTGAATCGCGTTGAGGATCAAGTTCTGGAGCACCTGCTGGATCTCTCCAGGATGGCAATGGACCTCGGCGGTGCTCGCCTGCAGGTCTTGCACCAATTCCACCGCTCCCCGTTCGAGGGCAGGCTGCATTTTTCGTGCCACCTCGACCGCGATCTGGTCGGGCGACACCACCCGGCGCATCATCTTCTGCGGCCTGATGAAATCCAACAGGTCGTGGATGATCCGCTCGAGCCGGCTGACCTCTTCCGTGATGATCTGGGCGAACTGCCGGTTCGGATCGTCCTGCTCCAAATTGCGCAGCAACGCGCGCGCGAAGCCGCCGATCGCCACCAGCGGATTGCGCAGCTCGTGGGCAACGATGGCCGAAGTCTCGCCCATCACCGACAGACGTTCCATCCGCAGCAGTGTTTGCTGGTCTTCCTTTTGTTTTTGTTGCGCCTTGCGCAGGTCGAGCACCTTGCGCG
>JAQULN010000174.1 GCA_028718575.1 Candidatus Krumholzibacteriia bacterium
CCCTGCCCAAGAAGGTGGAGCGACACCTCTGGACCGCGACGACTACCGCGCCCTTTTCTGGCTGGACTCCTTGTCGGGATCGGGCGTCGTCTTCGGCTGGAACCCGGAGTTGCATACCATCGACACGACGGATGATGATATCACGTACCGAATGGTCGTCGATTATCGCAACCTCGTGTGGATCGCCCGCTATTCGGCAGGGACGACCTCGGCCATCGGCTCGGTTTTCCGCCCGACCGGCCAGCCCGGCGCCTTCGATATCGACAAGTACGTCTGGTTGACCCCGTACCAGCGGAACGTCGGCAACCTGCTGATGGCGGGGGCGAAGATCCTCACGGCGTTCTTGACCGAAGCGGACCATGAGACGCCGATCGTTTTTGAATCGCGGGAGGTCCCCGATCGCGGCGGCTTCGTAGCGCGAGGCTCCACGTTCATACGTCGCTCGTTCGGCGAGCTGACCAACCCGGACGGCACCGTAGACCGGGTCGGTCTGTCGCGCTACGCCTACGCGACCATGGGCATCTCGCTTCTGGACATGATGTCGCCGGCGGGAAGTTTCTACGAGTTCAACACGTCGTTCCTGGTCAATGCGCGGCGCAAGTCCCCTTGCGCGGGCTTGAAGGGTATCAAGATCGATCCCGATTTCAAAACCCGGTACATGCCGAGCGGCGGTGTTTTCGCGGACGCGATCTATACCGAACCCACGATCGGCTGGAGGGATGAAGCGCCGGACAACGACGGCCGCCTGCTGAGCAGGGTAAACTATAGCTGGGGCGACGACGAGTTCTACAACGCCGACGTCATCGCGCGCAACACGCCGTGGAACAATCAGCGATGCCAGGATCCGCAAGGCGGCGGCGAGATCAACTGCGTGGAACCGATGTTCCGGACGGTCGCGCGCTACAACTGGATCTACGACCGGCGCCGCCTGGCCGATCCCGACGACACCTGGCCTGCCGGCTATTACACCCTCGCCCAGTTGAATACCATCTGCGGGGCGAACGCGCTGAACACGGAACTGACGAGCGTCAGGACGAATGACCGCGTCACGGGCTACATTAACTGGAAAACAGCTCCGAACAAGCCCAGCCAGGTCGGCGACGTGGTGCTCGGATTCGATCCTTACCGATTCGACCATGTCGAGATGCGTAAAGTGATCCGCTGGGTGCTCGGGCAGCATTTCGGCGAGGACATGAATCCTTAAGCAGACCGGCGGGCGCAAGCGGCCGTCAACGGACGCGCGGGAGCGCGTCAGAGGTAGGATCAGCATGGATCTTGGGACCATCAGAAGCGCGCGGAGGTTGGTTGCCGCTAGCCGTTCAATCTTGGCCGCGGCCGTGGCCGTGGCCGTTGCCTGCCTGGCCTCCGCGCCGAACGCCCAGACCCTGCCCATGCCGGTTCCCGCCACCGAGCAGATCCAGGTCGAGTTACAGTCGACGGTTCGTGGTCCGGGGCTGTTGCTCACCTGGCCGGTACCCGAGCGCAGCGCATCGACCAGAGTCGCGCTGGTCGATACCGCAGCCGGCCTGGATTTTCCCATCACCGTCGGCGGGGCTTACAGCGATGACTATGATCGCCTCCTGCGATTTGTCATTCCTTTCGACGGCGGTTCGACCTTGACCCGTACCGTCGGTACGACGCTCCAGAATCGATTCGTCTGCATTTGGAGCAACGCCAATAGCGAACGCACCGGGTTGATCGGCGGCGAGATCAATCTCAGCAACACCGGCGGCGTCTGGGTGTGGGACGCCGGCGGGGCCTGGTCCCAGCTCAACAACAACGAAGGACTCCCGAGGTATCTGCCCTACACCAACATCGTGCACATGGCCAATCGCGCCGACGGCACGCTGTTCGCCGCCCTATCATCGGGCGCGCTGATCCAGAATGATCCGGTGGGCTTGTACCGCGCCGCACCGGGTCAAGCCTGGCAAGAGGTTTCGCCAGCGACGTTTGGCAAGACCCGTCGCCTGGCGGTCGTCGCGCCGCACCCGACCGATGCCAATCGCTTCGCCGCGGGCGACCGCCAGACAGGGCTCTTCGTGACGAGCGACGGCGGCGACACGTTCACGCAGTGGACCAGGTCTCTCGATCCCGATTTCAGCCCCATGCCGGTGGGTTTCGAGGTCACGGCCCTGACCTGGACCGCCGCGCGCCTGTACGTCGCGGTCCTGAACATGGGCTTATTCGTGTCCGCCGACCACGGGACCACCTTCACCCGGCTCACCGGTCTGAGCGAGCCGGGCGGGCGGGGTCCGGGCCCCGGCGATTCGCACGATCGCCGAGGATCCGAACAACAGCGACCGCATCCTGGTCGGGATCGCGAGCGGCGGCATCACCTCGTTCTACGGAATCTATGAGTCGCTGGATGCCGGCGCCACCTGGACCTCACTCAACAACACGTTCGTGGCGTTTCCGGACGACGATCCTGAGACGGAGCCAGATCCCAGCGCTGCGAAAACCGTGCTCAGCATCGATATCAATCCCGCGAACAGCGCAGCCATGTTGATCGGGACGGCCACCCAGGGTCTCTGGTATACGACCGATGGCGGCCAGATCTGGTATGAGGCGAACACGCCGTACGTCAATGAGGCGAGCTTCCCGACGCAACCGGAAGTCTGGGATTTCGCGCGCCACGGGGGCGCGATCTACTCCGTGATGCGCAACTACGGCGCACATGTTTCCAGCGATCAGGGGCAGTCGTGGTCTGTGGTGGCGGACCAGCCGTTCAACAAGCTCGGACGCCGCTTGTTGAGCACCGACGCCGGCTTGGTGATGGCCACCCCCGGCGGCGGCATGTTCTCACCGCCGGTCACGTTTCCTCTTTCCGCTGCAATGACGAATGCCGCCACCGCCGAGGCCTATCGGAACATCGACTTTGGTCTCGATCTGACATTCGGACCGGGATCGGTCACCTGGATCGGCCAAAACCAGGACGGCACGCCGCAGGCCGTCGTCTTCAGCATGATCTGCGAGACGTTCCAGGGTTGGGTCGTCTGGCGTGCCATGGGCGGCGAGCCGGACAACATGGCGATGATCGGCCGTTACGACCTGAACAACCCGGAAACCTGTATCGAGGGTTTCTGCGGCGACGACAGCTACGTTCCATTGCCCAACTGCTTCGCGGAGCGCCGCGCGGCATGCTTCGATTTCGGCCAGCCGGGATACGTCAGTTTCTACGACGGCGACGTCTTCAATGGATTCAGTTATTTCTATGCGATTACGCCGTTCGATTATGGCGACACGGCCATGCTCTCCGATCCGGTGGCCCTGAACTCACCGATGGTCTTTCCCGCCCGTTTTGCCGGCGATTCGCTGGGCGAGGGATCCGGCAACCGCTTCTCCTATGATGTCAATCTCGCCGCCCAACCCGCGCGCGGCGGCGAGGGAGTCTACGTGTTTCCCAATCCTTTGCGGCGCGGTCGCGGTATTGCCGGCGGCGAGGGCGAGCAGGTCATCTGGACCAACCTGCCTCCCAGCAGCCGCGTGCAAGTGTTCACGTTGGCGGGCGACCAGTTGGCCGACCTGCCGCGGCCGGGCGAATCGCAAGTCGGGTCCAACATCTTCTGGGTTACTCGCAACGAAGACAACCAACAGCTGGCCGCCGGCATATACCTCTGGCGCGTAATCATGCCCCAGCAGAGCGATCACTGGGGTAAGCTCGTGATCATCCGCTGATCCGGGTGCGCCGGCGCCCCGGCCGGCGCGGCGGCGGCGCCTGAGCGCGTGATCCCGGTCTTGTTTCCTGGCGGTCCGTGCCTATACTTGGTCCTCGTTTGTTATCGTGATCACCTGTATCCCGCGGACCCGCGGGTTCGCAGCGGTCTCGGACCGCTCGCTGCCGGTGGCCTGCACAGGAGGACGTATGAGCGACAAGAAGGTCTACTTTTTCGGCGACGGACGTGCGGATGGCAACGCCTCCCTGCGCAATCTGCTGGGCGGCAAGGGCGCTAACCTGGCCGAGATGACACTGCTCGGTGTGCCGGTGCCGCCGGGATTCACGATCACGACCGCCGAGTGCATCGTCTACCAGCAGACGGGCCAGCTCTCAGACGCGCTCCAAGCGGAAGTCCGTGCCGCGCTGCGCCGCACGGAAGAGATCATGGGCAAGCGATTCGCCGATCCCCAGGATCCGCTGCTGATGTCCGTGCGGTCGGGCGCGCGGGTCTCGATGCCGGGCATGATGGACACGGTGTTGAATCTCGGGCTCAACGACGAGACCGTGCGCGGTCTGGCCACCAAGAGCGGTAATGCGCGTTTCGCTTACGACAGCTATCGCCGCCTGGTCCAGATGTACGGCGACGTCGTGATGGGCGTCGACGGCGAGCATTTCGAGGCAGCCATCGACGAGTTGAAGGCGTCGCGCGGCGTGAAACTCGACACCGACCTGACTGCGGACGACCTGCAATCGCTGATCGCGGCGTTCAAGGCACTGATCGCGCGCCACGCCGGCCGGCCTTTCCCGGCTGACCCATGGGAGCAACTCTGGGGCGGCATCGTCGCCGTTTTCAAGAGCTGGGGCGTGGCGCGCGCGGTCGAGTACCGGCGCATCCACCGCATCCCGGAAGACTGGGGCACCGCGGTGAATGTCCAGGCCATGGTCTACGGCAATCTGGGCGACACGAGCGCCACGGGCGTGGCGTTCACCCGCAATCCGTCGACGGGCGAGAACGAATTCTACGGCGAGTTCCTGGTCAACGCGCAGGGCGAGGATGTGGTGGCCGGCACCCGCACGCCGCAGCAGATCAACGAGGTCGGCCGCCGCGCGCTGCCGGCCGGCCACGAAGCCAAAAACCTACCGACGCTGGAGGAGCTGATGCCGCCGCTCTACGAGGAGTTGGTGGCGATCCGCACCCGCCTGGAACACCATTACAAGAACATGCAGGACGTCGAGTTCACCATCCAGGAAGGCCGCCTCTGGATGCTGCAGACCCGCGGCGGCAAACGCACCGGAACGGCGGCGATTCGCATCGCCTGCGACATGCAGTCCGAGGGCCTGGTCACGCCGCGAGAAGCGTTGCTCATGGTCGAACCGGACCACCTGGATCAACTCTTGCACGACCAGATCGATCCCAAGGCCGCGCTGGATATCCTGGCGAGCGGTCTGCCGGCGTCGCCCGGCGCCGCGCAGGGATTGTTGCGCTTTACCGCCGAGGATGCCGTCGTCGCGGCCGCGCAGGGTCAAGCTGTGATTCTCGTGCGGCGCGAGACGAGCCCCGAGGACATCGCCGGCATGAACACGGCCAAGGGCATCCTGACCAGCCGCGGCGGGATGACCAGCCACGCGGCGGTCGTCGCCCGGGGTATGGGCAAACCGTGCGTGGCCGGCTGCGGCGACATCCACGTCGACGCCGCGCAGAAGATCATGACGGTCGGCGGCCGCCGTTTCGGCGAGAACGACACGATCACCCTCAACGGCACGACCGGCGCGGTGATCGCCGGCGCGCCCGCCCTGGTGCCGCCGCGGCTGGATGACCCGAACCTGGCCCGGATCATGGCCTGGGCCGACGAGCATCGCCGCCTGCGCGTGCGGACCAACGCCGATACGCCGCACGACAGCCGGCAGGCTCGCGAGTTCGGCGCTCAAGGCATCGGCCTTTGCCGCACCGAGCACATGTTCTTCGGCGAGGACCGCATCCGGCGCATGCGACAGATGATCCTGGCGGCGGACGAGGCAGCCCGCCGGGGCGCGCTGGAGCATATCCGGCCGCTGCAGCAGGAAGACTTCGAGGGGATCTTCGCCGCCATGGACGGTCTGCCGGTCACGATCCGCCTGCTCGATCCGCCGCTGCACGAGTTCCTGCCCCAGGGCGCGAAGGAGATCGGCGAGCTGGCGGGCGATCTACGCGTTCCGGTCGCCGAAATCGAGCGCAAGATCGAGACGTTGCACGAACAGAACCCCATGCTCGGCCATCGCGGTTGCCGCCTGGGTCTGACCTATCCCGAAATCTACGAAGTGCAGGTGGAGGCCATCATCGGGGCGGCGCTGGCGGCGCAGTCGCGCGGTGTCGTCGTCCGACCGGAGATCATGATCCCGCTCGTGGGCACGCGCCGGGAGCTTGCCGAGTTGCGCCGTCTCTGCTGCGAGACCGCCGAGCGGGTGATGCAGGAGCGAGGCAGCCGGATCGACTATCTGGTGGGGACCATGATCGAGGTTCCGCGCGCGGCCCTGACCGCGGATCAGATCGCGGCCGAGGCTGATTTCTTCAGCTTCGGCACCAACGACTTGACGCAGATGACCTTCGGCTTCAGCCGCGACGACATCGCGACCTTCTTGCCGGTCTATCTGGGCAAGGGCATCCTGCCGACCGATCCGTTCCAGCAATTGGACCAGAACGGCGTTGGGCAGCTCGTGGAAATGGCCGCGCGCAAAGGCCGTCAGGCCAATCCGAACTTGCACCTGGGCATCTGCGGCGAGCACGGGGGCGACCCCAGCAGCATCGCGTTCTGCCACAAGGTCG
>JAQULN010000175.1 GCA_028718575.1 Candidatus Krumholzibacteriia bacterium
GAGGACCAGGCCGGGGCCGACCCCCAGCCAGATCATGAATACCACGAGCGGACCGAGCACCAACCATTCACGTAGGTTCAGATCGGGCAGGCCGCGGTTCTGCTCGCGGCGCAGTGGTCCCAAAAAGACGCGTTGATACATCCCGAGCATATAGACAGCGCCGAGGATGATGCCCGTGGCGGCGAGTACGGCAAGCAAGCGAGCGTGCGGTAGCAGACCGCTGCGGAACGTACCCAAGAGGATCATGAACTCCCCGATGAATCCGCAAAGGCCGGGCAGACCGACGCTGGCCAGCGTCGTGATCATGAACAGCGTGGCGTACGCAGGCATCCCGTGCGCCAGGCCGCCGAAATCAGCCATCTCGCGCGTGTGGCGCCGTTCATAGACGACGCCGATCAAAAGAAAGAGCGCGCCGGTGGACAGACCGTGCGCCAGCATCTGGAAGACGCCGCCGGCCGCGCCGAGCGTGGTCAGGCTGAACAGACCGAGCACGACGAAGCCGAGGTGGCTGACCGAGCTGTAAGCCACCAGTTTCTTGATGTCCGTCTGCACCCAGGCCACCAGCGCGCCGAAGATGATGCCGGCCACCGCCAATGCGGCGAGCACGGGGGCCGCCGCCAGCGTCGCGTCCGGAAACAGCGGCATCGCGAAGCGCAAGAGACCGTACGTGCCCATCTTCAGCAGAACGCCGGCCAGAATGACCGAACCGGCCGTCGGCGCTTCGACGTGGGCGTCGGGCAGCCAGGTGTGCAGCGGCCAAAGCGGCACCTTGATCGCGAATGCCAGCGCGAACGCCGCAAAGAGCCACACCTGCTCCCGGAAGGTCAGTTCGAGCGCGAGCCAGCCGCCGAGATCCATGCTGTCGGCTCGTTGCCAGAGGTACAAGATGGCGACGAGCATGAAGACCGAGCCGGCCATCGTAAAGAGAAAGAACTTCACCGCGGCATAGACGCGGCGTGGACCGCCCCAGATACCGATGATGAAGTACATCGGAATCAGCATCAGTTCCCAGAAGACGTAGAACAGGAGCATGTCGCGCGCCAGGAACGTGCCCACCATCGCGGTCTGCAGAACCAGGTACATCGCCATGAACAAGGGCACGCGCTCCGCCAGGGCGCGCCGGGTCGACAGGATCACCAGCGGGCCGATGACTGTGGTCAAGAGCACGAGGACCAGGCTGATCCCGTCGCATGCCAGATGGTACTGGACACGGCCGCCGAAGAACCACGCAACGCGCACGGTGAACTGGTCGGTGCCGGGAACGGGGTCGTAGCCCAGCCACAGCACGAGCGACAGCGCCACGTCCACCAGCGCCACGCCGAGCGCCACCCAATACGCGGCCGCCGCGCGCCGCGGCAGACACGCCAGGATGAACAACGCCCCGAGAAGCGGCAGGAACGTCACGAGGGTCAGCAGATGACCGATCACGAACGACAAAGCGACGTCCTCCTAGCCCTGCAAGGTCAGGTAGACCGTGAACACCGTTACGCCGAGGGCGAAAACCCAGGCGTAGAAGCGTACCAAACCGTTCTGCAGCAGGCGCAGCACCGACCCGGCGAACAGCGCCGCAACGGCGGCGCCGCTGACCAACAGGCCGTCGATCAAGCCGCGATCGAGCCAGCGGAAGCAGACCACGTCGGCCGCTCGCTGCAGGGGGCGGTAAATCGCCGCGGCGTAGAGCTCGTCCACGTAGTACTTCCGGCTCAACAGGCGGTGCGGCAGCCCTCGCAACCAGCCGCGGCCCCACGCCGCCAGTTGCGGACGGCGGGCGTAGACCAGGTAGCCAAGGCCCAGACCGGCCAGCGCGATCAGCGTGGAAACAACCGCCAGGCCCCGTTCCAGGGTCGCGCTGGCGTGGCCGTGGCCGGCCGGGCCGGCCAGCACCGGCGCCAGCCAATCCTGCAGCCAGGCGCCGCCGCCCAGGCCGTGCGGCCAGCCGACCCAGCCCCCGCCGACGGCCAACACCGCCAGAATCACCAGCGGCACCGTCATCGTGGCTGGCGACTCGCCGATATGTGCGCGGACCTCGGCGCTCGCTCGATTCTCGCCGAGGAACGCCAGCACCAGCAGACGCATCATATAGAACGCCGTCAGACCGGCGGCCAAGAATCCCACCAACCAGAGCCAGGGGAATCCGCCGTGTGCGGCCAGGAACGCCTCGAACAGGATTTCGTCCTTCGACACGAAACCCGCCAGCGGCGGCACGCCAGCGATCGCCACGGTCCCGATCAGCATGGTCGCCCAGGTCACGGGCAGTTTGCGGCGCAGCCCGCCCATGACCCGCAGGTCCTGCTCGTGGTGCATGGCGTGGATCACCGAACCGGCGCCGAGAAAGAGCAGCGCCTTGAAGAAGGCGTGCGTCATCAGGTGGAAGACCGCGGCGGCGAACGCACCGACGCCGCAGGCCGCCACCATGTAGCCCAGCTGGCTGACGGTCGAGTAGGCCAGGACTTTCTTGATGTCGGTCTGGGCCAGCGCGATCGTGGCGGCGAACAGAGCCGTGGCGATCCCCACGCCGGCAACCACGGCCATGGCCGCCGGGCTGAGCACGAACAGGAAGCTCAGCCGCGCCATCAGATAGACGCCGGCCGTGACCATGGTGGCGGCGTGGATCAGCGCCGAAACCGGTGTCGGACCGGCCATGGCGTCAGGCAGCCAGATATAGAGCGGAATCTGGGCCGATTTACCGGCCACGCCCAGGAACAGCAGCAGCGCGACAGCGGTCGCCACCGGCGCCAGCAAATGCGCGTGCTGCTGGAGTACGCCGAAGCTGAACACGCCCAGGCCGGGCCGCAGCACGGGCAGCAGCGTCGCGCCGATCAGGAACAGCGCCAATAGCGCCCCGAAGTCGCCCACCCGGTTGGTGATGAAGGCCTTACGCCCGGCCGTCGCGTTCGCGTCCTCGCCGAACCAGAAGCTGATCAGCAGATAGCTGCAGAGCCCCACTCCCTCCCAGCCGACGAAGAGCAACGGCAGGTTCTCGCCCAGCACCAACAGCAGCATCGCGAAGATGAACAGATTCATATAGGCGAAGAAACGCGGCAGACCGGTGTCAGCCGCCATATAGCCCAGGCTGTAGATGTGGATCAATAAACCGACGCCAGTCACCACCAAGATCATAACCGCCGAGAGCGGGTCCAGCCAAAATCCGATGTCCAGTTGCAGCGAACCGAACACCAGCCAGCGACCGACCGTATCGGTGACCACGCGCTCGGCGGGCGGCAGACCCGCCAGTCGAAGCACGGCCTGGACCGCCAGCAGAAAGCTCAGTCCGACCGTCGCGCAGGCCAGCCAGCCCGCGAGGCGGCCCGGCAGGAACCGGTTCAGGAGACCGATGAACGCGGCTCCCAGCAGCGGTATGAACACGATCCAACGCAGGGACATCTCGAGCACGGTCTTACTCCATCAGCGTGGTGAGTTCGTCGGCGTCCACCGACCGGCGCCGGCGGTAGATCTCCACCAAGATCGCCAGACCGATCGCCACCTCGGCCGCCGCCACAGCGAAGTTCATCAGCACGAACACGTGACCGGCTTCGTTGCCGAGTTCCCGGCTGAATGCGGCGAACGTGAGGTTGGCCGCGGCCAGCATCAGTTCGACGCACATGAGCATGACGATGGTGTTGCGACGGATCACGAAACCGACCATGCCCACGAGGAACACCGCTGCCGCCAGCCCGAGGTAATGCGTCAGACCTATTGCCAAGGCCGTTTCCTTTCACTGCGGCCAAGCGCCAGGGCGCCGACCATGGCGACCAGCAGCAAGATGGCGATCATCTGGAACGCGAAGACATAGTCCTGCAAGAGCAGCCAGGAGACGCGCAACGGCTGGCCGAAACCGTCCGGCAGCACGGTGTCGAAACCCACCGGCGCCGCCGTGCGCAACGCGCGCGACGCCACGACCGCAATCACGACCGCCGGCGCCATCGCGAGCAGCGGGAGCCAGAGGCGGGGGCGGCGGCTCTCGCCCTGCATCACCGGTCCCTCGAGCATCATGATCACGAACAGAAAGAGCACCATCACCGCGCCGGCGTAAACGAGCACCTGTAGTACCGCCAGGAACGGCGCGTGCAGGGCGGCGAACAATCCCGCAGCGCCCAGGAAGGCGAAGACGAGCCAGCAAGCCGCGTTGACGGCGCTGCGGCTCGCGACCGCGGCGATGCCGCCGGACAACAGGACAGCGCCGCCGAAGAAGAAGAGAAACGTTTCCATCAGAGCGTCCCGTCCTTATCGTTGTGCAAGAGGAAATCCTTGTCGACGACGAAGGCCTGCCGGTTGTCGGCCGCAATCTCGTAGATCCCGGTGTCCATGCGGATCGCATCGCAGGGACACGCCTCCTCGCACAGCCCGCAATAGACACAGCGCAGCAGGTCGATCGTGAAACTCGCCGGGTACTTCTCGATCGCCGGGTCGGCATGTTCGGCCGCCACGATCTCGATGCAGTCGGCGGGACAGACCGTGCTGCACATCATGCACGCCACGCAGCGGGGCGAGCCGTCTTCGCGCTGGAGCAACCGGTGCCGGCCGCGGAAACGCGGTCCATAGTCCCGTCTCTGTTCGGGGTACTGCACGGTCGGCATCTCGCCGGTGTGCAACAGATTACGCAGAAGATGGCGCCCCGTGACCGCCAGCCCCTTGCAGATCTCGACGAAGTAGGCGCTCTCCCAGAAGCTGCGCCGGCGCGTCGTAACCACCTCGGGCAGGCCCTTGTACGGCATCGAAACGATCCCTTTCCGGCCACCGCGCGGATCAGCGGTGGGCGATCACCAACCAGACGGCCGTTGCGGCCAGATTCAGAAGTCCCACCGGCAGCATGATCTGCCAGCCCAGTCGCATCACCTGGTCATAGCGGAAACTCGGCACGGTCCACCGCACCCAGATGAACAGCCAGGCAAAGAACGCCACTTTCGCGATGAAGCAACCGGTCTGCGCCACGGTCACGAAGATCGACGCGCCGGCCGCCCCGACGGACCAGGGCGCCAGCGTCAACGACCCCAGCAGACCGAGGCCGACGAGCGCGGCGACGGCGCCCAGGAAACCCGGTTCGCGTTCGCGGCTGTCGTTGTACCAGCCGCGCTCGCGGCGGGCCCGGCGGAAATACAGCCAGGCAACCACCAGGCTCAGGCCGCCGCCGGCCGCCAGCGAGCCCGTCAATAACATGCCGGCGTGTGCTTCGAGCAGCGAACGCGGCAGCCAGGGTATCTGGTAGCCACCAAAGAACAGCGCGGCGATCAACGCCGCCGCCACCACCATGTGCGCGTACTCCGCCATGAAGAAGAGGGCGAACTTCAAGCTGCTGTACTCGGTGTGGTAGCCGGCGACGATCTCCGAATCGCGCTCGGTCATGTCGAAGGGCGTGCGATTGGTCTCGGCGTAAACCGCGGCGATGAACAGCAAGAAACCCACCGGCTGCACCACGATCCCCCAGCGCGGCAACCAGCCCCAGATCAACTCGCCCTGACCCGCGACTATTTGGGTGATTTGCAGGGTGCCGAAAATCATGAACAGCCCCAAGAGGGACAGCGCCATGGTGATCTCGTAGCTGATCATCGACGCCGTCGAGCGCATGGCGCCGAGGAACGTGTACTTGCTGTTGCTGGCCCAGCCGCCGAGCGCGACCCCGTAGGTGCCCAGGCTCGCGATGGCCAGGATGTAGAGCATGCCGACCTTGAGGTCGGCCACGACCAACGGAATGCGCCGCCCGCCGATTTCCAGGTAGTCGCCGAAGGGGATGACCGCGTAGGTGCTCATGGCGACGACCATCACCAGCATCGGCGCGAACGCGTAGAGGAAGCGATGCCGCTGCGCGGGAACGACGTCTTCCTTGAAGACGAGCTTCAGCACGTCGGCGATGGGATGCACGAGGCCGGCCAGACGGATGCCGAGAACCGCAGCGCGGTTGGGCCCGGTGCGATCCTGGATGAACGCCGACCCCTTGCGCTCGGCCCAGATCAAAAGCGGCACGAACCCCATGATCAAGAGGAACATGAACACGATCTTGGCAAAAGCTTCCAGCACGAGCGGCACCATCAGGATCCTCCGTTGGCCGCCGATTCCGGCGCGTCCGACTGCAAAGGAACGGTCGGCACTTCAGGGACCAGACCCGTTGCCGGCAGGAGATTCAACGCGTCGGCGTCCGCCAGTTGCAGGCGCTGCGCCACGATGCGGCGCAAGGCGGGCAGATCCGCCGCGCCGGGATCGTCACCGAGATGGGCGAGAATATCGACGAGCACGCGCCAGTCCTCGCGCGCCAGACCCGGCGGCGCCACGGCCCGCTGGCCGCGCTGGATGCGCCCCTGTCGGTTCACCCAGAGCGCGTCCTTCTCCGCCCAGGCGCAGAGCGGCACCACCAGTTCGGCCGCCGCCGCCGTGGCGCCGCGATGAGTGCCCAAGTAAACGATCCGCAG
>JAQULN010000176.1 GCA_028718575.1 Candidatus Krumholzibacteriia bacterium
CGAAACAGGTCTGCAACAGGAACAGCAGAATCACTACCAGGAAGAACTTGGCCGCCTTGACCTGGCTCGATGTCAGCGGCATCGCGATCAGTTTGTCGCCCAGCGGCACGCCCTTGGCCTCGCCGTACCAGATGTTGTAGCGGTGGACGTAGTAGATGAAGAAGCCGAGCACGAGAAACAGCGACAGGATGCCGCCGATGGTCCAGATGTAGGTTTCGGTGGTGGCCACGTTGCCGACGGTGCGGTCCGGCGGCCAGTTGTTCGTGTAGCTGTAATCGCTGCCGGGGCGGTTGGCGGCCGCGACCCACGCCGTCCAGAAGAAGAAGCGGCTGAGTTGGCGGCGCTCCTCGACCGATGGCACCTGGTTGGGCAGGAAGCCGTAATTGCGATCGCCCTGCCCGAAGGTGCGCTCCCAGAACGCCTCGTTGGCCGCGAGGGCGGCAACCTGCATGTCCGTGAGTGCCAGCACGTCGCGCTCGGCGTCGAAGCGATTCTCCTTGAGGTGATGCGTCGTGTGCAGGTCGACGATCGCTTGCTGGCGATCGGTGAGATCGTCATAGGCGGCGCCGAACTCCTCGCGGGCGATCGGCTCGCGCACTACTTCGCCGGTGCGGCGCAGCGTGACGGCGGAGAATTCCATCCCGCGTTGCGTGCCGTGGCCCCAGACGCTGCCGTGGTCCATCAACCCGTAGCGCTGGTAGACCTGCTGTCCGGCCATGATGTCGGCCTTGGTGAACAGCACGCTGCCGTTGGGTCCGACGACCCGGCCAGGGTACGGCGGCGCCTCACGGTTGGCGATGAGGCCGCCCAGCAAGAGTCCTCCCAAGGCGATGATGAAGCAGATGATCGCGGCCCATTTCAGTTTTTCGACGGACATGGCGTCACGCTCCTGTTCATTCCCGGTTCGCAAGTGGCGGTCGTTACGGCCGGCGACCTCATGCCGGGTTCGGCGCGGAGTCGGTTGCTGGCCGCGGTCCTCGTCGCATCCAAAGGGCATCATACCAGATAACTAGATCTTTAGGTCCGGTTGGCGCATAACATATTCGCTGGTTATCTTTCATGTCAAGGCCCTGATTGGTCCCGGGAGGACGCCGTGGTCTCGCAAACTGCCGAATACGCGCTCCGTACCATCATCTGGCTGGCCAGTAGCGCCGATGTGCCCCTAACGACCCAGCAGATCGCCGAGGCGACCCGCGTGCCGCCGGGCTACCTCGCCAAGATCCTGCAGAGTCTGGGCCGCGCGGGCCTGGTCAAATCACAGCGGGGGATCAAGGGTGGATTCGTGCTCGTCGGCGATCCACACAGCCTGACGCCGTGGGATGTGGTCAAGGTGATCGACCCGGTCCGCCGCATCGAACACTGCCCGTTAGGCCTCGAGAACCACCGCAGTGTGCTCTGCCCTCTGCACCGCAAGCTCGACGCGGCCATGGCCCAGATCGAGACCGCGCTGGCTGGCGTGACGATCGCCGACCTGGTGGAAGAAGCGGGGGGCGAGCCGCCGTTCTGCGGGTCGTAGCGCTCGCCAGGACGGTAGTTCTTGTGCCTGCCGGCTGTCTGCCTGCCCTTGCCTGCGGCGGCGCACGTCATCCTTGTTACCGATGCTGCGGACTATGTCGTCGGAGACAATGCTACCATCACTGTCAGTGAACCCGGATTATTGATGAAGGACCGCCTGCGGAATGTTGAATGCCTGCCAGAGAGCGCGTTCTCGACGCCCGCGATTCATTGGTCGATGAACTCTTCACGTCCCGCTTTCGCGGCTTCCTTCGCCGCTGCCATTTCTGCGACAACGAAAACCGGCTATTCGACGATCGTTCGCGCAAGCATATCTATGGCATCGAAGATATCGTCGGCTCCGCACTGGCCGCAGTGGATCTGCCTGGTGCCCAGGATCTCCCCCGTTTCAACGTCGATCACACGTGACGATAGGACTAGATCCGCTCCGGCTCGGTCGATATTCCCAGATATCATCAGAGCGGCGCCGAGCAACTTCCCTGCCCGCACAACACTGCCTCCGTCGACCAAGTCGCTTTTCTGCAGTTCAAGTTCTTTTATAATGTCCGCGATTCTAGACCTCTCGATTAGGCGGAGACCTGTGTTGGCAGACAGCCGACTTTCTAGAAAATTGCCGGCCGCCCGGCCAAGATCCTCGTCGCCTGCGGAGGTTGTGAACGGTAAAACCGCCGCAATTCTCGAAGCGCCCTTCTTCAATATCGGCTCTGCATCCGAAACCAGTCTTATCCTGCCCGCGAAACAACCGGATGCTGGTATTTCGTAGTCGACACTCCATATGATAAGTCTTGCCTGCCCGTACTCCCGCGATTGCTCGACTGCCCCGGCCAACCATTTCCCGTCGGCCCCGAATTCCATTATTCGGCACCCCGGTTGCATAGGATAGGTGAGGTCGATACTTCCCGATTCGATATTGCGCAACGCGAGTGAACCTTCCCGCAGCGTCGAATTGTCGAACGCTGCGAAACAATTTCCGGGATAGATTGCAACGTGCTCGATTCTCTTGACGTTATCTCCGAGAATCTTTAAAAGCACTCCCTTAGAGATATCGAAGAAGGCGAGATGATACTTGAACATCATCCCCTGCCCGCCCTTCTTCAAAATGCGCTCCTCGATCGCTGCGGCCAAGAAAAGCTTGTCGCGGCTTATTGCGGCCGCCGTTACATCGATCCCCGAGCCGGCGATCGTTCTAGCTTCAAGATTGTATTGCCGAAGCAGCTGCGAAGTCGCTGCATCCCAGATGTTTATTTTCTTGTCGCGCCCTATTGAGTATAGGCTTCGTCCAGCCGCATCGAAGGACATCGTAAGAATGTCCCCGTCGTGGCCTTTTAGTTTCCCACGCAGATAGCCAGAGGGTATCTCCCAGATGACGATTTCCTTACTTGTTCCCCCAGCAGCAAGATACCTCCCGTTATCGCTGAATTCGAGCACATTTATCTTGCCCTTGGCACCCTTGAGTTCTACCAAGGGAGATTTTTGTGTAATATCGAGGAGCCAGACAGACGAGCTCTTGGTAGCATACGACACCGTATAACTATCGGGCGCAGCAGCTATCGCGGTTATAACTGACATCTAACCCGGATTACTCATGAAGGACCGTAATGAGGAAGAGCGAAACGCTTGTCATGGCTCCTCGTGAATAATCCGGGTCAGCAGTAGGTCACTCCTTGACCGGCAACACGTGGATCGCCTTGACGACCAATAACACCTTGTCGCCCGGATTCAGGCCCATTTCCTCCACCGACTCTGTGGTGAGCACCGAAGCCATTGTCGCGGGACTTGTGACGTCGAACTTCACGAGCGACATGACGTCGCCCTTCTTGACGGATTTGACCTTGGCCGAGATCGCGTTGCGCGCGCCGTACTTCATGATTCACTCCTTTGTGGGTCGTTCGCTAGGATCACTTCGTCAGTACCACCTTCTGCGTGGCTTGATGCTGTCCAGCCTTGATGCGGCACAGGTACTTTCCTGACGGCGCCAACCGACCGGCGTCGTCGTGCCCGTTCCAGGTGATTTGATAGTCGCCGGCCCCGTTGAAACCGTCGACGAGCGTCGTGATGTGCTCGCCTCGCAGGTTGAAGACGCTCAAGAGAACTTCGGCGTCCACAGAAGGACCGCGAGCGACGTGGCCGTTAGCAGCGCGTACCGTTTCACGTCAGCCTCCTTGTCAAGGACCTCTAACCCGGATTATTCATGAAAGACCGCCGTGAGAAAGTGGAAAACGCTTACCAGGACGGAGATTGCCGACATTATATCACAATTCGAGCCGATGCAGCGTATCTACGTAGCGGGTCGGCTTTCGCCTCGCGATCACCAACACCCCGCATGGACTTGAAGCGACGGCTGGTCTGTGCTGCCGGGCGAGCGGGTTCAAGACCGCTAACCATATAAGAGATCACTACATAATATATCTTGAAGAAACTCTCTCACTTCTGCTACAGTGCCGCGGCTACCGCTCAGATCGACCGTCAGAACCTGTAGCGAAGGAGAGGCTCATGAAAAGCCGCGTTCTGCTTGTCGGGGTCATCCTATTGTTTTGCTTCTCGGCGAACGCGCAACTGCCGGCGGTCGGCATCACGGGCAAAGGCGTCAAACTCGGCGTTGCTTTTGCCACGATCAGCACCGACTACGATGAACTGGACGATTTTCTGGATAGCCGCGGCGGATTCATCGGCGGTGCGTACCTCACCTACAGCCTCAGCCGGCAGTTCGCCCTGCAGCCGGAAATCCTGTATGTCGCCAAGGGAGGCGAGAAGGATTTCTTCTTCGTCGCCCCCTACTGGTCTAGCGACTATCTGGAATTCCCACTGCTGCTGAAGTTTAGCATCGTGCCCGCTGGGCCGATCCACCCGATCCTGTTCGTCGGCCCGGCCGTGAGCTTTTTGTTGAGCTCGGAGGTCGGAGTCAGCAGCTATTCCTACGATGTCAAGGACGGCATGAAATCGGTGGACTTCAGCGTCGTTTTCGGCGGCGGGATCGACTTCAAGCGCTTCACCTTCGACGTTCGATACACCATGGGGCTGGTCAACGCGATCGACGCCGACAAGATCAATAGACTGACCGGCGCCGAGCCGAACGACTATTTCTATCTCGAAGGCGATCCTTCGGTCGAGAACGCGAACTTCTCCGTCATGATCGGAGTCCGATTCTAGACTGAGAACAGGTGAGGTCAGCGCGCTCTTAGAACCTTTGCCCTAGCGCCTCGCACAGGAATCGCAGCAGCGGACGCATGTCGGCGTAGATCGCGCCGAGGCGTTCCAAGACATCGGCCGCCGTGAGGTCTTTCTGGGGCAGCGGGAGCCACACGCCCCAATCCTTGTATTTCAGTTCCTCGCCCGCGGGATGATCGGCCGCAAAGCCAGCGGGGACGCGCTGCAACCGCTCCCCGAAACGCTCCATGCGCGCGACGGCCGGCGCTTGCACGATATCCAACCATCGTGCCGGCTCGGCCGCCACCTTGGCGCGGATCGCGCGCAACGCCGGCATGGACGGCCGCCAGACGCCGGCCGCCGCGCCGCAGGCGCCGGGCTCAAGGTGCAAGTAAAGGCCCGGCGCGTGGGCGTCTTTGCCGGCCTCGTGCCGGAACTGGATCGCGGCGTGGGTCTTGTACGGGCTCTTGTCCTCGCTGAAACGAATGTCGCGGTGAATGCGGAACAAGGAGCCGCCGCTCGGCCGCGGGTCGCACACCAGGTGCGGGCTCACGGCGCGCACCCAGGGCCCGAAGTCGGCGATGAACCGCACGGCCGGTTGACGGACGTGCTCTTCGTAGCGGTCGCGGTTGGCCGCAAACCAATCGCGATCGTTGTGCGCAGCGAGATCCCGCAGAAAGTCGAAGAGCGCGCGGGTGAAGTACGACGAAGCCATGGCGATCAACTCCCTAGCCTGAATCATTCACGAGGGATCGGCCGCGATTGAAGCTGAGCGAGCAGACGCCTGGCCCAGCCCGGTGCGTCGAACATCGCTGGGTCGCCGGCCGGCGCGGTCTTGCCCCGGCCTGCGGCCGCCAGGGCGAGGCAGTGTTCGAGAGCTGCGACTGCGCGGGTCGTGTCGCCCAGGTCGGCGTGCGCCAGACCGAGCAGCACGAGCGCCTGCAAATCATGCGGGTCGCGCTGCAAGGCCTCGTCGCACAGGGTGCGCGCAGCGGCGGCGCGGCCGATCTGCAGCTTCGCCATGGCGTGGGCGGCCTGGAACCGCCGCTGCGGGCCGGGCGGCGTCGTCTCGCGGAGCATCTGGTAGTAGAGGTCAGCGACGTCGTAGAACTGTTTCTTGTAGGCATATCCCGCCAACCCCGTCACGAACGCCTCGAAATGGGGCGCGTGCAGATACGGCAGAAACTCGCGGTAGAAGTCGACGGCAGGCAGGCCGCGGTCGCTGCGCAACCGCTCGCGATCCTGTGGGCGCAGCCGATAGAGGCGAATCTCGGGCCCGGCCGTGCGCGCATCCGGAGCGAACGTCCGCAGAAGATCGGTGTAGCGGTCGAGATCAGCGTAGAACGCGATCTGGCGGGGAAATCGCGCGGGTTGCTGCGCGAACCGGCCGCGCACCGCGCCGGAGGTGATGATGACGTCGGCGGGCAGATAATGCCGCAGATCGTAGTAGGCGTGCGCCAGTTCCACGTTCACGGTGTAGAACGGGATGTGATGGACCGTGAACGCCGGGCCGGCCAGCAATCGTTGCTGCTGAGCCGTAGACAGGCGCGCGAACACCGGTTTGGCGGCCAACTCGGCGCGGCGATCCAGAGGCAGCTCCGGCGTGTAGGCTTCCATGGCGAAGACGAGGGCCGGATCCGCCAGCGTCTCCACGATGAACTGCCGGGCGCGCTGCAGGGTCGATGGGCGGGCCTGGGGC
>JAQULN010000177.1 GCA_028718575.1 Candidatus Krumholzibacteriia bacterium
CCCTGCCGAGCTCTACGACCTGCGCACCTGCGGAATCGGCAGTTTGTCGCCCGACGGGCGGCTGCTGATCTACACCGTCGGCCAGTACGACCGCGAAGCCGGCCGCGTCCTGGAAACGGTGCACCTGCGCGATTTGGAGACCGGCACCCGGCAGGTGCTTTTTACCCCGGACGACCGAGCCGGCGGGTTTGCCTTCGCGCCCGACGGGACGACCGTGGCGTTCACGCGCAACTCGGAGCAAGGAACCGAGGTCTGGCTCATGCAAGCCGACGGGACCAACCGCCGCCGCGTCGCCGGGCCCGGTCGTTTCGGCGCGCTGGTCTGGGCGCCGGCCGGCGACAGGCTCGCGCACATCGTCGACGACCGCGACCCCGCCTACGAGGGCGTGCCGGGTCTCGTGACGGTGGCCGATGATATCGGCTGGCGCCATCTGGCGGTCGGCGAACGCGAAGGCGTGTTGCGGCAGCTCCACATACTTGATCTGACAACCGGCGAAGACCAGGCGTTGCCGATGCCGCAGCTCGATGCGCGGGGCCTGGCCTGGTCGCCGGACGGGTCCCGACTGGTAGTCAGCGCCAAACATCAGCGTGATCTGGGCCGCACGCTGCGCACGGAACTGTATATCGTATCTGCTAACCAGGACGCGCAAACGGTGCGTTTGACCGACAATCCAGGTCCCGACGAAAATCCGATCTGGCTCGCCGACGGAACAATCGCCAGTCGCAGCCACCCCGACAGCTTGTATGAGAGCAACCCGGCCAGCATTGTCGTCCGCGAGGTGGCGAGCGGACGGGAAGTTGCTCATTACGCGCAAGACTTCGATAACTGCGTCTGGGCCGTCTGGCACCACGACGGCGCCTTCTATTTCCGCGGCGCGTGGCGCGGCAGCGTCGCCTTGCTGCGCGCCGAGGGCCAACGCGGCCGGCTGCTGGGCGAACACGGTTGGAATGCGTGGGACGTCCGGTTCGGTGGCGGCCGCGCCGTGTTGTGGGCCAGCAGCCAGACGTGTCCCGGCGCGTTGTTCAGCTTGGACCTGCGCAGCGGCAAACGCACGCTGCTGTTGGACCCCAACGACCGCTGGACGCAGCGCGCGGGCCTGGTGGAGCCGGAACGATTCGAGATCACGGTCGGAGGTCGGGTGATCGAGGGTTGGGTCTTCCTGCCCGAGAGTTACGAACCGGGTCAAGGGTTGCCGACGGTGCTGGCGATCCACGGCGGCCCGCAGTGGATGTACGGGGGTTCCTTCCTGCCCGAGTTCCACGTACTGCCTGCGTTCGGCTACGTGGTTCTGACCGCCAATCCGACGGGCTCGACGGGCTACGGCCGTGCCCATATGCTGGACGTTCGCGGCGATTGGAACGGCCGCCCCGCGCGCGAATTGATGGCCGTGGTCGACCACGCGGTGGCGGCCGGCTGGAGTGATCCCGATCTGTTGGCCGTGATGGGCGGCAGCTACGGCGGGTATCTGGCCGCGGCGCTGACGGCTCAGACCGATCGTTTTCGAGCCGCGGCCTGCGATCGTATGTATCCGCATCTGGAGGCCTTCTGGGGGTCCACGGACGAGAAGTGGTTTCCCGAGTGGGAGTTCGGCGGTCGGCCGTTCGATCCCGAAGCCAAAGAGATCTACCGTCGCAACGACCTCTTCCGGATGGTCGATCGTGTGCGAACGCCGACGTTGATCAGCCACGGCTTGCGCGACTACCGATGTCCGCAGGACGGGTCTGTCATCTGGTATTCGGCGTTGCGATCGCAGGGCGTGCCCGCGCGCTTGTTGCGTTTCCATCGCGAGGGTCACGGCATTCGCGACCGCCGCAGCCAGGTCTTCTACCTCGAGCAGCTGCTGGCCTGGTTTGAGCGATGGGTCCTGGTGCCCCAGTCGCCCTAGCCCGGACGTTCATGGCGGACCGGCTGCGACAAATCACTAGGTGTGCCGGCAAGCGGCCCGGTGCAGGTGTCGATGGAACTGAAAATCGAGATGCGGAGTTTTCTAATCCGATTATATTGACCTCTTGAGTCAAGTATGGCGTGGTTGCGCCGCGAAGCCGACGAAAGGACACGCGATGCAGGAGCCCAAGATCGCCGACAAGAAGCCCGCGGTCCTGGAATTGGCCGCCGGTACCTACTGGTACTGTGCTTGCGGCCAATCCGCCAACCAACCCTTCTGCGACGGTTCGCACAAGGGTACTCCATTTCGACCCCTGCAGGTGGACCTCGCCGAACCTGGCAAGATCGCGTTCTGCCAGTGTAAACGCAGCGGGCGCCAGCCTCGGTGCGACGGCACCCACCGCAACCTTTAGAGAGGAAGACTGAATCATGCGCAAGACCACCATCGTGACGGCCGTACTGTTGTTGACCGTGGCGGCGGCGGCCCAGGCGGCGACGTACAAGATCGACCCATCCCACAGCGCCGTGTCCTTCAAGGTCCGACACCTGATGATCAGCACCGTGCGCGGGTCGTTCGACGAATTCTCCGGATCCTTCACCTACATCAAGGACAACCCGGCGCCGTGGCAGGTCGCCGCCGAGATCCAGACCGCCTCGGTCAACACCAACGACAGCAAACGCGACGACCACCTGCGGACGGCGGACTTCTTCGACGTCGAGAAACACCCGACGATGACCTTCCGTTCGACCAAGGTCACCGGCCAGGGAGAGCGTTTCAAGCTGCACGGCGACCTCACGCTCCTCGGAGTGACCAAACCCGTCGTGCTCGATCTCGAGATCACTGGCGAAACCGTCGACCCGTGGGGCAATCACCGCGTCGGTTTCTCGGCTACCGGTAAGCTCGATCGCAAGGAATGGGGCATGACCTGGTCCAGAGCGCTCGATACGGGCGGCGTGATGGTCGGCGACGAGGTCGGCATCGAGCTGGAGGTCCAGGGTATCCAGGAGTCCTGAGCGATCCTGACGCGTGCGGGGAGATCCCGCGTCGGCCGTAGCGCGGGCGGCCGCGACCAACGCATGGTCGCGGCCGCCGATTTTACTTCTGTTCTTTTGCCGGGCAGGTCGCTCGACCCCGAGTTGGGTCAACGCACCATCACGACCCTGCCGTTCAACTGGACATCGCCGGTCTGGGCGCGCACCAGATAGACGCCCGAGGCCGCCTGACGTCCCCGGTCATCGCGGCCGTTCCAGACCACCAGCTGCTGACCGCCGTCGACCCGACCCTGGTATAGTGCGCGCACGAGTTGGCCGCGTGCATTGTAGATCTTGATCGTCAGCTCCCCGCCCTGGGGCAGCGAGAGCTGCAGTTCGGTGCGGTCGCTTCCCTGCCCGATCACCAGCAGCCGCGGCTGGCCGATCACGACGCCGTCGGCGGCGGTCACAGTCGTCGCCGTGAAGCTGCGGGTCTCGCCCAGGAGCCCCCATTCCTCGTTGTCGGCGGCAAAGGCCCGCCACCAGTACGATCCGCTGGCGAGGGCGGGCGCTTGCCAGGAGGTCTGCCCGCTACCGCCGGCGGGGACGGCGTGGACCGCGGCGACCACGTGCGTCAGCAGAGGATCACTGTACACGCGGAAGCCGTAGGTGACCGGATCACCCTCCGGGTCGCTCACATTGGCTACGGTCAGCGTGACCGGATTCTGCACGACGGCGCCGTCGGCCGGCGTGACGAGCGCGGGCGGGGGCGGCGGCTGGTTCGGCCCGCCGGCACCCAGCAACGTGACGTCGTCGATGTACCAGCCGTCTGCGGTCACGTACCAGTCGGTGGACAACAAAAAGCGCAAGCTCAGATCCTGGCCTTCGAATTGATCGAGGTCCAGCGTGACCTGTTGCCAGGTTGTTTGCTGGCCGCTGTAGCTGGCCACCGTTTGCCAGCCGCCGCCGTCGGCGGAGACCTGGACCCGGCCGAAGTCGTAATCGGTCTCGAGGGCGTAGCGATGCCAAAACGCGAGTTTGCCGGCGCGGTAGGTGCCGTTGAGCGTTGCGGTGGCGTTCCAGTTGTTGCTGTAGTTGCCGCCCGGCGAGTCGGTCAGCGCGTAGGGCGGGGAATACGCCGTGGTCGTCAACCCCCATTGATTGGTCAGGGTCCAGTTGCCGGTACCGGCGGAGAGACTATCGAAGAATACCGCGTTGGGTTCGCCGACCATGAACTTGAGCGGATGGGCGATGGTCCCGTCCGCCGTCGCGCAGGCGACCGTGACGGTTACTTGGTGTCCGGTGGGACACGCGGCATCCACCGTGAAGGCAAAGGGCGGATCCAGCAGGTACTGCTGCCGCGGGGCGAGCGTGCCGATGCTGCGGGCGGCGTCGCTGAACTGGACGTAGGGGTCGTCACAGGTCAGCGTGAGCTGCGCCCCGATCAGGCTTTCGGTCACGCCGTGATTTGTGATCTGGAAGCGCAGGCGGCCCGCGTCCCCGGGCTCCAGCAGGCCGCCGTCCGCGTCGGTGGCCACGGCCTGATCGACAGCGGCGAAGGCGCCGGCGGCCATCATCAGGTAGAGCATGGGCCAGAGATTTTCCTGGAAGAGCGCGTCCCGCCTGGAGAAAGGCGGCCAGAAACCATCGCTGGCGCCGCCCATCTCGTTGCTGAAGGCATAGATCTTCGTGTGGGAGTCGGTCGCTCCGTAGAACCAGTCGAAGGACCCGCCGTTGACCGTGTAGAGCAGTTCACCCGGGGTGCCCACGGCGTATCCGTTGTACTGGGCCATGATTTGACCCATGGACGAGAACGTCGCCGCGTCCGGCGTCGGCGTTGTCGTGTAGCCCCACGGATACAGCGTCAAATTGCTGTACGTGTGCAGGTCTTGGGCCGTGACGAACTGCCGGCTGTCAACCAGGTTCATGATCGCCTGCGTCTCGGGCTCGCTGCCCGGGGAGGGGCCGCGATAGGTGTCGCTCGCAGGGTTGGTGCTGCTGCCGCTGCCGTACCATTCGTACGGGAAGTTGCGGTTGAGGTCGACGCCGTATGTGCCGCCGCCGTTATTGCGGCGGTTCTTGCGCCATGAGCCGCCGCCATTGGGGTCGGTCAGTTCGTTGTAGACCACGCCGTCGGGATTGACGATCGAGACCAGATACAGCTCACGGTTGTCCATCAGCCAGGTGACCGTCGGATCGATGCCGTAGTTGCGGCAAAGATGGTCGGCGAACATCAAGCCGAAATCGCCGGACATGATCTCCCGGGCGTGGATCATGGTCATCAGCAAGATCTCCGGCTTGTCGGGCTGCGCGATGTCGGCGTTGCCGGACAGGCGCACGCACCAGACATTGCGAAGTTCGTGCGTCAAGCCCAGCGACCACTTGGCGCTGATGAGCTGGGGGTACTCGGTGCGCAGGCTGTCCAGGTAGGCGATGTTCTCGGTGTACGTGTGCCAGCCGCCGAAATTGCCGTTCTTGTTCTGGATGCGCGCCGCGTAGTGAGCTGCGAGGTCCTCGTGAACGGTCTCGAGCCGCAAACCGCTGGCGCGCAGAAGATCCAGGTCGGTCGGTGTGGCGACGATCTCGGCGCCCACACCCGGTTTGACCGACGCCACGTCCAGGTCCGGATACGCTTTCAGGAAAGCGGCGCCGTCTCGGCCGTCGAACCAGATCCGCACTAGGGAGTGTTCACCGGCCGGCGCCAGCGCTGCGGTCAGCAAGAGCGACAACGCGAGCAGCGCTGTTACGGCAGAAGAAGACGTAGCAGAACGCATGAGAGCCTCCCGATCGGAACGTGGACGACTATACGCCGAACGGCGTCAAGTCCATGCCGTTGACGCCGGTCGGGACAGCGCGCAGGGTTGTCATCACCAGCATGGTTCATTGTATCAGGATTTCACGTACATATCAAACGTACAAGAATCACATTATCGGGACAGACTGCCGTCCGGCGTCGATCGGGCGGGTTTGGTCAGAGATCCGGCCAGACGCAATTGCTGGCAATGACGATGCTGGACCAGTCTTCGAACGTGCCGCCGTCGGGTCCGTTGCCGTCGCCCCGCATGCCGCGCAGATCAGCGACTGCGATCCAGCGGGCCTGGTGGGGTTCGGTCTGTGCACAGACCGTCGCCAGTACATCGTCGTCACTGCCGGCTTCCGCCTTCAGCGCGACCAGATACACGACGCCGAGGTGGACGCTCGAGACGTCTTCCCGATCGCTGTTGATGAATCCGGCGGGGTTCAGAACGGCGTGTCCAGGATCCAGCCCGGTCTCTTCGACGAGCTCACGCAGCGCGGTCGCGCGCATCAGACCGAGCGCCTGGGCGCTGCGATCTCTGCGGTCCAGCGGTTCGATGTGGCCGCCGAAGCCGACAGACCACAGACCGCCGAGCCTGCGCTCGGTATATTTCGCGCGCCGCTGGTAGACCAGCACGCGCCGTTCAGCGCGATCGCCGCGGGTCACCACGAGATAGGGAATGATCTGCTTGTAATG
>JAQULN010000178.1 GCA_028718575.1 Candidatus Krumholzibacteriia bacterium
TCCTCTGGTCGACCTGGCCGGACCGCGCGTGGCAGTCCGCGTGGCGGGCGGCGTTCGACGCGGCCGCGGTCGCGGGACCAGAGCTGCTCGCAGCGGCGCGATTGCACCTGGATAAGGCCGCGGGCGGCCATGCCCTGGTCGACGCCGTGGCGGCGTTCGTCGCCGAGGCGATCCGCCCGATCCGCTACGACGACCGCTTCTGGCGCCTGGCGCCCCGATCCGCCGACCGCACCTGGGCGACCGGCTACGCCAGCGCGTTGGATCGGGCAATCGTCTACGCGGCGGTACTGCGCGAGTGGGGTTGCGCCGTGCAGCCGGTCTACTTGGTGGATGTGCCGGCGTCCCAGTCGGCGATGCTGCCGGAGGCGGCCGAATGGGCTGGCGACCTGTGTCTGCTGGTCGAGGCGGGATCTCGCGCCGGTATGGGCGCGGTGACCCGCATGATCGACGTCGGCGGCGGCACCGTGCACGGCGCGGACGATCGTCCGGCGGCGACGCGCTTGATCATCGCGCCGGACGGCGGCGTCCAGGAGCCGCGCGGCGAGCCCGGCCGCCTCGCGGTGACGTTGGTGCTCGAACCGGGCGACGCGGGCGCGTGGCGCGGCACGGGTGAGATCGCCGGTCGCGGCGCCTGCGAACTGCACGGAGCGGTCGTGACCGGTAAGGACGGTCTGGACAAGGTCGCGACCGCCATCTTGGCCGGCGTTCTGCCGGGCGCGACGGCGATGCGGACTGCGCCGCGCCGCCTCGACGCCGCGACGAGTGTGCTCGAGTTCGACGTCGAGGTGCCAGCGCCGGAGCAGCCGGCCGGCGATCACCGCCTGCAACTCGGCGCTCCGCAGGGCGGCGCGAGGGACGCTCTGCCGCGCGACGTCCACATGGTCGACGCGCAAAGGACCTCGCCGGTGTTGCTGGCGGCGCCGGTCGTGCAGATCGTCGCGGTGCGGCTGCGCCTGGACGGCCGCGAGGTTCGTCATCTGCCGTCGGAGCGCCGCCTCGACAATCGCGCGGGAACGTTCGCCGTGGACGCGGTCAACAGCGACGACTGGCTCACCTATCGCCGCACGCTGGAGCTGTCGCAGGGGCGGGTCGAGCCGCGCGATTGGCCCGATCTGCGCGCGCTGTTGCTGGAGGAGATGGACGCGGCCAACGGGATGATCATACTCGGGAATGCCTGTTCGCCATCGCCGTGAAATGCTAGGATCGCGAGGCCTCGAGCTGTCATAATCATCCGACCGGGATGGCGGTGCGAAAGGAGTGCGCGATGGCTTGGTTCGCCAGGTTCACTCGCTTCGGCGATGTCCACCTCGTCTACGGCCAACAGGCGAACATGTCCTGCGGCATCGCCAGTGTCATGATGTGCGTGTTCAAGATCAACAAGTTGACGCCCGGGGCCACGGCCCTGCATGTCGAGAAGGATATTTGCGACAAGTACGCCAGCGCTTCGGGCGGCGCCTATCAGCCCGAGACGCGCGGGACCCATCCCGACCACCTGGTGACCGTCCTCAACGGGATGCAATGCGGCACCTGGCGCTGGCACACCCTGTCGGGTGCGGCCGCCACCCGGAAGATTCTCGACGTGGTGGGCCAGACGTCCGGGCTCGGGCCCACGATGAGCGTCAATCCGTTGATCCTCGGGGTCGATTGGTCGACCGGCGGCGCCCACTGGATCGTCGTCGATACGATCCGGAAGTTCGGGGGGAAATCCTACGTTACGATCTGCGACCCGTGGGATGCCAACGTTCACGTCCAGGGGATCGCCGATGGCTCTCCTTTTACCTACGACGCCGGCAAGGGCGGCCTCGCCGTCGATCTGTGGGGGACACACAAAGGCGAAAAGTCACCGTACTCTGCCTCGCGGCGCGGGGTCGTGAAGAACTGGGGCCTGATCTGCCGCTGACCGTTGCTGCACAACACGAAAGGATGCGCTCATGCCACGCCACGCGTCGATTCTGTTCCTTGTGCTGGTTGTCGCGCTAGCCGGCGGTTGTGGATCGCAACCGCCGGCCGAAACGGCGACCCAGGCCGCGCCCCCGGTGCAAAAGGCCAAAGCGTTGCCGCTGCCGAGCGACCCCGCGGTCGCGGTCGGCACCCTTCCCAACGGCCTGACTTACTACGTGCGCGAGAACCAGCGGCCGGAGCAACGAGCCTCCCTGTTTCTGGTCGTGGCGGCCGGCGCGGTCGACGAGGACGACGACCAGCTCGGCCTGGCCCACATGGCCGAGCACATGGCGTTCAACGGTACCGAGCACTATCCCAAGCAAGCCCTGATCGACTATCTCGAATCGATCGGTATGGCGTTCGGTCCGGAAGTCAATGCCTTCACCAGTTTCGACCAGACGGTCTACATGCTGCAGGTGCCCACCGATGAGGAGACGCTACTCGACACCGGCCTGAAGATTCTCGAAAACTGGGCGCACCGCGTCCAGTTCGAGGACGAGGAGATCGACCTCGAACGGGGCGTGATCATCGAAGAGTGGCGGGGAGGCCTCGGCGCCGACGATCGCATCTGGAACCGGCAACTGCCCGTGCTCTTTCACGGCTCGAAGTACGGCCAGCGCAACGTCATCGGCGACATGGAGATCGTCGCCAACCACGAGTACGACACCATCCGCCGTTTCTACCGCGACTGGTACCGGCCGTCCCTGCAAGCGGTGGTCGCGGTCGGCGATTTCGACCGCGAGCGGATGGTCGCCAAGATCGGCGAGGTCTTCGCCGAACTGCGGGATCCCGACCCGCCGCGCGTCCATGAACAACCGCCGGTGCCGGATCACGCCGAGTTGCTCGTGTCGGTCGTGACCGATCCCGAGGCCACACGGACCGGGGTCGAACTGCTCTGGAAGAGTGCGCCCGAGCGTGTGACCACGGCGGGTGAGCTGCGCTGGCAAATGGTGCGGGACCTGGGCCTGGACATGCTGCGCAATCGCCTGCAAGAGCGCACCCGCGACGCCGACCCGCCGTTCAGCATGGCGCGCGCCGGTTACCGGCAGTTCACCCGCACGGTGAGCAGCTTTAGCCTGACCGCGTTCGCGCCCGAGGGCGGCGCGGTCCGCGCCCTGGAGGTTCTGGCAGTCGAAGCCGAGCGCGTGCGCCGCCACGGGTTCACCGCGGGCGAGCTGGAACGCGCCAAGGTGCGCACCTTGCGCCAGATGCAACGCCGGGTCGAGGAACAGGACAAGACCGAATCGCGTGCGTGGGCGTTCCAGTACATGCGGCATTTCCTCTACGGCGGCAACCTGGCCCCAGTCGACGACCTCTTGCGCCGCCACGAGGAGCTGTTGCCGGGCATCACGGAGGTCGAGGTCGAAGCCGCGATCCTGGGCCTGATGACCGATCGCAATCGCGTCGTGGCGATCTCGGGACCGGACCGCGACGGGCTGGCGTATCCCGCCGAAGTAGACGTCGCCGCGGTGATCGCCGCGACGATGGCGGGCGATGTCGCGCCGTACGAAGACCAGACGGTGGACGCCCCGCTGGTCGCGATGCCGCCCCGCCCTGCCGCTGTCACGCACACCGAGACCGACGCCGAGCTGGGCACCACCACCTGGGTTCTGGCCAACGGCGTGCGCGTCGTCGTCAAACCCACGGCGTTCAAGAACGACGAGATCCTGATGCGTGCTTACCGCTGGGGCGGCGCGTCGGTCGTCGCGGACTCGGAGCAGCGCCGGCTGGCCGGCACCGCGGCGCGCGGCGTGGCCGAGAGCGGCGTGGGTGCCTTCGACCCGGTCGCGCTGCAGAAGGCGTTGGCGGGCAAGGTCGTCTCGTGTTCGCCCAACGCCGCGTCTCTGGCGAGCGGCTTCGAAGGCAGCGCCTCGCCGCGGGATCTCGAGACCTTGCTGCAGTTGGTATGGCTCTACGCCACGTCGTTCCGCGAGGACGCCGCCGCGTTTACATCCTGGCAACAACGCATGCGCACCTGGCTGCAGGGCCGCGATGCCGATCCCATGACGGCGCTGCGCGACAGTGTGCAGGTGTTGCTCTACGACCGCGCGCCCGAGCAGCGGCCGTTCACGGTCGCTGATCTCGATCGCGTGAACCTCGCCGACGGTCTCGCGTTCTACCGGTTGCAGGCGGCCGACTTCGCCGGCGCGACGTTCTTCTTTGTCGGCAACGTCACCCCTGGCGACCTCGAGCCGCTGGTCCGCACCTACCTCGGCAACCTGCCGGCGAGCGCCAGCGAGCCCCGCTGGTACGACCGCAGCACGCCGACCGCCGTCGGGCTGCGCACCGCGACGATCCACAAGGGCCTCGACCCCAAGGGATACGTGCAGATGGTGCTCAGCGGCCACGCGCCGTGGTCGCGGCCGGCGGAGTACGCCCTGGAGTCGCTCATCGACTGCCTGCGTATCCGTCTGCGCCAGGTCGTGCGGGAGGAAATGAGCGGCACCTATGGCGTCCGCACCTGGGGTAGGCTGGAAAAGATCCCGCGCGAGACCTTCCGCATCGACATCGGCTGGGGTTGCGATCCCGAGCGCGTCGAGGAACTGAGCGCGGCGGTGCACGAGGTGCTCGCCGACATGGCCGCGCACGGGCCCGACGCCGAGACGCTGGCCAAGGTGCGCGAGACGCAGCTGCGCGAGGACCAGACCCGCCTGCAGACCAACCGCCACTGGCTGCAGCAACTGGTGACCTGCGACCAGGACGGGCTCGATCCGCGCCGCATCCTGGCGCGCGCCGACGAGGTGTCCACGCTATCGACCGACCTGGTGCGCGACGCCGCGCGGCGGTACCTCACGGCGGGCAACGAGGTCCGAGTGGTGCTCTTGCCCGAGGATCAGGTGGATCGATGAACACGGCGGGAGTGCGGATCGGCGCGGTCGTGCTGCTGCTCGCGGCGGCCGCGCCGGTCAGCGCGATGCCGGGCGGCGCCAACGCGACCGGCGCGGAGCGTACATTCTCAGCCGACCAGGCCGCGGTCTACGTGCAGCTCGCCCTGGACTGCGTCGAACGGGAGTACCCGAACCAGATCGCGCATGTGATGCAGTCGGACCAGGACCAGGGAACGCCTCGGTCGCTGCACCCGGCGTTCTACGGCTGCTATGACTGGCACTCGTCCGTGCACGGGCATTGGCTGTTGGCGCGGTTCGCGCGGCTCCATCCCGAGCATCCGCTGGCGGCGGACGCCCGGGGCGCGCTCGCGCGGCATCTACGGCCCGAACTCATCGCCGACGAAACGGCGTACCTGCTGGGCGAAGGCCGCGAGCCTTGGCAGCGACCTTACGGCCTCGCCTGGCTGCTGCAACTGGCGGCCGAGCTGCGCGAATGGGCCGCCGCCGCCGGCAACGTCGAGCATGCCGAGGCGGCCGCGGACTGGGCCGCCGCGCTCGCGCCGCTCGAGGAGGCCTGCGTCGACCGGCTCGCCGCCTGGCTGCCCAAGCTCGCCTATCCTATCCGCACCGGTGAACACAGTCAGACGGCGTTCGCCTTCGGATTGATCCTCGACTACGCGCGCACGGCGGGGCAACACGATCTCGCCGCGCTCGTCGAGAACACGAGCCGCCGACTCTACGCGCGCGATCGCGGCGTCGATCTCGCATTCGAGCCCTCGGGCCAGGACTTCCTCTCGCCGGCGCTGGCCGAGGCCGACTTCATGCGGCGCGTCCTCGCGCCGAACGAGTTCGCCGCCTGGCTCGCCGCGTTTTTGCCTGAGATCCCCGGCGACAGCTACGCCGGCTGGCTGCCCGTGGCGATCGTGACCGACCGCGCCGACGGCAAGCTGGCGCACCTCGACGGCCTGAACCTCAGCCGCGCCTGGATGCTCGACGGCGTCGCCGCGGGCCTGCCGCCGGGCGATCCGCGGCTGCCGGCGCTGGCGGCCGCGGCCCGGGCGCATGCGGCCGCGGGTCTCGAAGCCGCCACCGGCGAGCACTACGCGGGCGGCCATTGGCTCGGCACCTATGCGATGTACCTGTCCAGCCGGCGAGGGTTGCCCGCGAATAAGTCGTGAACGAGTCATGAACAATTCGGGCTTGCGATGTGGTATCATCATGGAGGTCCGTTCGCGCTGATCGGAGGTTTTCCATGGTGCGCCGAATCGTTTCGCCGGTCGCCTGGCTGCACGTGCTGCTCGTGGCCGCGCTGGCCGCCGCCATCGGGGCTGCCGTCGCCACCGGGGCCGCCGCCGCTCCTCGCGGCGTCGTGATCGAGGATTTCGAAGCCGAGACCATCGACCTCACCAGCTACCAGGATCAGGACCTCGACCCCGACGGCTGGGCGCTCGTCGGCGAGTCGTATGCGGGCGCGCAAGCATTGCGCCTGGATGGCAACACCTGGAAGCAGCAGATCCTGGCCATCCCGGCCGCGGTCTGCGACACGACGG
>JAQULN010000179.1 GCA_028718575.1 Candidatus Krumholzibacteriia bacterium
CGAGGCCGGCGAACCGACCGGCGTGTTGATCGATCGGGCCAGCGAGTTGGTGCAAGCGGTGATTCCCGAGCCGTCGGCGGCCGCGGTGCGGCGCCGCGTGCTGCTAGCCGTCGAGCATTGCCTGCGCCTGGGGCTGGTGGGGGTGCATGAGGCGGGCACGCCGTGGAGCCGCGTCGAGTTGTATCGCGAACTGGCAGCCGGCGGCGAGTTGGGTCTGCGGCTGGTGTGCTACCTGGACGACGATGCGCAGACCATCGCGGCGGGCCTGGCGCGCGGCCCGTTCGCCACGACCGATCTGATGCTGAACGTGCCGGGCATCAAGCTCTACGCCGACGGCGCGCTGGGTAGCCGCGGCGCGCTACTCTTCGCCGACTACGCCGATGAGCCCGGCAACCGCGGGCTTCAGCTCACCGCGACCGAGCAGTTGCGAACGTTGTGCGAGCAGGCTGCGCGCGCCGGGTTCCAGGTGGCCACGCACGCGATCGGCGACGCTGCCAACCGTCTCATGTTGGATGTCTACGCTGCGGTCATGGGCGAGCGCCTCGCCGCGGCACGCTGGCGCATCGAGCACGCGCAGATCCTCGCGCCGGACGACTTGCCGCGTTTCGCGCAGCTCGGCGTGATCGCCTCGATGCAGCCGATCCATTGCACCAGCGACATGGACTGGGCCGTGGACCGCCTCGGTCCGGATCGCGTGCGCGGCGCCTACGCCTGGCGCAGCTTGCTCGCCAGCGGCGCGGTCGTCAGCTTCGGCACGGATTTTCCGGTCGAGCCCGCCAACCCGCTGTTGGGTCTGTACGCCGCTCGCACTCGCATGCACGCCGACGGGACGCCGCCCGGCGGTTGGCAGGCTGACCAGTGCCTGGACGGACGCGCGGCCCTGCGCGCCTACACCCAGGCGCCGGCCTTCGCCGCGTTCCTGAACGAGGAGACGGGCGTGCTGGCGCCCGGCCGGCTGGCGGACATCACGGTCCTGAGCGGGGACCCCACCCTCGTCTCGCCGCCGCAATTGCTGGATTTGCGGCCACTTTACACGATCGTGCATGGCGCGGTCCGCTGGCAGGCCGTTGTGTCCGATTAATTCACGGCGGACCGCCGGCGCAAGTTCGCGAGCCCGCCGGACTACGTGAGAGATACGTCGCGCAGGACTGGTCGCGCCGCTGTTTCTCCAGTAACATGAACCCAGTGGGCTAACCGATCATGTCGTCCATGGAAGGAGCTGACCATGGCCGTCATACCCCTGCACATCGTGGACGCCTTCACAGAGCGGCCGTTTGGAGGAAATCCGGCGGCCATCATTCCCAACGCCGCCAGCCTGTCGGACGAGGAGATGGTCAGCATCTCCGAGGAACTGGGCCTGGAGGTGGGGTTCGTGCTGCCGCCCGAGGTGCGCGGCGCGGACGTCCGCCTGCGTTTCTTCATTGACCGGCAGGAAGACACCCTCAGCGGCCACGTGCTGCTGGCCGCGTTCACGAGCTTGGCCGACCGCGGCATCTTCCGGCCGCTGCCGGAAGGGCGCTTGCTGTACGTGGAGACCCTGGCCGGCGTGCTTGCGGTGCGGCTCATCGCCGAGGCGCCGAACCGGGTGCGCGTCAACTGCGAGATGCCGAATCCCCGGTTCGGTGAGCCGATTCCCGTCGACCAGGTGGCCAACGCGCTCGGAGTGCCATCCGAATTGCTGCGCCTCGCGGGCCACGGCCCGCAACGCGTCTCCTGCGGCTTCGACCAGATCCTGGTGCCGGTCGCCGATCGCACGCTCATCCGCGGCAGCCTGCCGGCGTTGGGTCACGTGCGCGCGCTGCTCGACGAGCGCGGCGCAGCCGGCCTGGTGATGTTCTGCCCGGAAACGCACAATCCGGCCGCCGATTTCCATTGCCGCTTCCTGCATCCGGAAGACCGGCGTTGCGAAGATATCGCCAGCGGTACGTGCCTGGCCGCGGTCGGCGCCTTTGCCGTACGGCATCGTCTCGTGCCGTGCGCAAACGAACAGGTCCGCGTGGTGACCGAACAAGGCCACGCGCTGGGCCGGCCGACGCAGGCCGAGATCCTGGTCAGGCTCGTCAGCGGCGAGATCCAGCGCGTCGATCTGTCCGGCTGCGGCGCGGTGGTGCTGCGGGGTTCGCTGCAGTTCAATCGGCTGGATCATCCCGCGCTCAGGGGGCGGGAAGCGACGGCGTGAGTGCGGGGCAGGGGGCAACGAGCGGCCACTTATGTGCTACGGTCTCTCGTGAGTGATCCGCGGGGATTCAGGACACTACGCTAATCCCGCGATCACATCTCGCGTATCCCGCGCGATCATCAGCTCTTCGTTGGTCGGGACCACCATGATTTTGACCCGCGACCGCTCTTTGCTGATCACGGCCTCGTCGTGGCGTACGCCGTTTTCGAAGAGGTCCAATTCCGCCCCGATGATCTCCAGTCCGCGGCAGGCCCATTCGCGGATCAGCGAGGCGTTCTCGCCGACGCCGGCCGTAAAGACGATCGCGTCGACCCGGCCGAGCGCCACGGCATAGGCGCCGATGTACTTGCGGATGTGATAGCAGTAGACTTCCAGCCCCAGCCGGGCGCGCTCGTTGCCGGCGGCGTACTCGCGTTCGACGTCGCGCAGGTCGCTGCTGATGCCGGTGATGCCGTAGATGCCGCTCTCCTTGTTCAGGATGCGGTCGATCTCGTCGAGGCTCACGTCTAGCCGTTTGGACAGATAGCCGACGATCGCCGGGTCGATGTCGCCGCAGCGGGTGCCCATGACCAGGCCCTCGAGCGGGGTGAATCCCATGCCGGTGTCGACCGAGCGGCCGTTCTTGATCGCGCAGACCGACGCGCCGTTGCCCAGGTGGCAGGTGATGAGGTTGCATTCGTCGGGCCGGCGCTCCAGTAATTGCGCCGTCCGCAGGGCGACGTAACGGTGGCTGGTGCCGTGGAAACCGTAGCGCCGGATCTTCAAATCGCGATAGAACGCGTAGGGCAGCGGATAGATATACGCCCAGTCCGGCATGGTCTGATGAAACGCGGTGTCGAAGACGCCGACCATCGGCACTTGCGACAGCACCTGCCGGGCGGCCTTGATGCCCACGATGTTGGGCGGATTGTGCAACGGCGCCAGCGGAATGCACTCCTGCAGCGCGGCGACCACGTCGTCGGTGATCAACACCGAGCCGCCGTATTTCTCGCCGGCATGGACCACGCGATGGCCGACGGCCACGATCTCGTCGATGCTGCCGATCACGCCGTGCGCGGGCGAGGTGACCGCGGCCAGGAGCAGTTCGATGGCGCGGGCGTGGTCGGCGACGGGCAACTCTTCGCGCAGCGTATCCTGATCTGGCCGTTGATAGGTGTGTTTACCCACCTCCAGGCCGATGCGTTCGACCAGACCCTTGGCCAGGAGCTTCTCATGGTCCATGTCCAGGAGTTGGTATTTCAGCGAGCTGCTGCCGCAGTTGATGACCAGGATATTCTGCATGGCCGCGGTCCTTTCAGGCCTCGCTCTGCAAGACCGTGATCGCCGCCACGTTGACGATGTCGTCGACGCTGCAGCCGCGGCTCAGGTCGTTGACCGCGCCGGCGAGCCCCTGCATGACCGGTCCGACCGCCTCGGCGCCCGCCAGCCGCTGCACCAGCTTGTAGCCGATGTTCGCGGCGTCCAAATCGGGGAAGATCAACACGTTGGCCTTGCCGGCGACCTCGCTGTCCGGCGCCTTCTTGGCGCCGATCGCGGGCACCAGGGCGGCGTCAGCCTGCAGCGGTCCGTCCACCTGCAGCTCGGGGTGCCGCTTCTGCAGAATCGCGAGGGCGGCTTCGACCTTGTCGACGTCCTGGCCCGTGCCGCTGCCCATGGTGCTGTAGCTGAGCATCGCCACGCGCGGCTCGAAGCCGCAGAGAGCGCGGGCGGTGCGCGTGGTGGCCCAGGCGATGTCCGCCAACTGCTCGGCGTTGGGCTGGGGATTGACGGCGCAATCGCCGAAGACGATCTGCCCGTTCTCGCCGTACGGCCACGCCGGGTTGACCATCACGAAACAGCTCGAGACGATGCTCGTGCCCGGCGAGGTGCCGATGATCTGGAACGAGGCGCGCAGCACGTCGCCGGTGCTGCTCACGGCGCCTGCGACCATGCCGTCGGCGCGGCGGCGCGCGACCATCATGGCGCCGAAGAACAACGGGTCCCGCAGGGTCTGCGACGCGATCTCCGCCGTCATGCCCTTGGCGCGGCGCTTCTCGTGGTAGGCGGCGGCGTAGCTCGCGAACTCCGGATCCTGTGTGTGGTCAAGCAGTTCGATATCGGCCGGGTCCAGGTTCAGTTCACCGAACGCGGCGCGCAGGCGGGCGTGGTCACCCAGCAGCACGACCTTGGCGATACCTTCGGCGCGCAGGGTGCAGGCGGCGCGCAGCATGCGCTCGTCGGCGGATTCCGGCAGGACGATGGTCTTGCCGAGGGCGGCGGCCTTGCGGCGCAGATTGCGCACGAAATCCATGACGGGTCCTTTCGCAGCGGACAGCGGTCGGCCGTGACGAATAGAATCGGAGGCAAAATGGTCCGCCGCCGCAGTCAAGTCAAACGACGCCGAAACCCGGCCAGCGGCGTCGCCGGGCTGTCACGGCCGACGATCAGGAATCGGCAGCCGCCGCTTACGGTTGAGAGAAACGGGACCCTCGCGCCCGGGGCGCCGGACGGCCTGGACCGGCCCGATTGGAGCCGGTTCCTCATGCCTGATCCGGGTCAAACCTCGCAGGGGAAACTGGTCGTGCTGTCGCCTGCCAGGACGAGCAGGTCCGCCAGCGTGAGACTGCCCCAGAACGCCTGGAGTTTGAGATCGAGTCGTTTCCAGATCTCGTGGGTGACGCAGCAATCCGTGCGCGAGCAGGAAGCGGGGTCGTCGACGCATTCAACGAGATGCGGGTGTGCGTCGAGCGCCTGGATCACCTCCCAGAGGGTGATCTGCTGCGGCGGGCGCGCCAGATTGTAACCGCCCTTGACGCCTTTCTGACTCGCCACCAGGCCGGCCCGCCGCAAGGGGCCGACCACCTGCTCGAGGTACTTGCCGCTGATATCCTGTTCCTCGGCGATGGTGGCGATCGAGACCGGGGGACCGCCGTGTCCCTCGGCGATCCGGAGGATGGCGCGCAGGCCGTAGCGAACGCGGGTATTGATTTTCATGCGGCATTCCCCTTGCCCGGGGGGCGGCGGGCAAACCGCTCCCGTTTCGCGAGGTGTTGTCTTTCTGCAATTAAAGGTAAAACGCCCCGATGGTTCAAGGAACTTCGGCGCGGTCCCCGCCGCGGCCCGCCGCAGCCGGCTGTCGAGCCGCCGCGCCGACCCGCATTGGACAAACTCCCGGCCACGGTCTATCCTGTCGGCCCCGACGGGCCCGGAGGACCGCCATGACCCCAGAAGACCGCCGCGAGTTCGTCCGCACGCTGCCGCTCGCCGAGCTGCACCGCCATTTCGACGGCGCCTGCCGGCCGGCCACGCTCTGGGAGTACTCCGAGAAGTACTACCGTGCGGTGCCGGGCCTCGACTTCGACGAGTTCCGCCACTACCTGCAGTGGGACGAGGCGAAGGACCGCAATCTGCTGGACTACCTCAGCAAGTTCGATCTGCCGCTGCAGTACACGCAGTTCTACGAGAACATCAACCGCATCGCCTACGAGATCGCGGCCGACGCCTACGCCGAGGGAATCCGCCTGCTGGAACTGCGCACGAACCCGCTGATCCACCGGCGCGCCGGGCTCTCGACGCGCCAGGTCGTGCATGCCACCCGCAAAGGCCTGGCCCGTTTCGGCGAGGAGCACCCCGACTTTCGCGCCGGCATCAACATCATCGCCATGCGCAACCACGGCGGGAACATGGCGCGCATCCTGCTGCGCGAGGTCATCGGCGAGAAGGCCGCGTTCCACGCCGGTCCCGGAGTGATCGGTTTCGACATCGCGGGCGCCGAGCCGCCGTTTCCGCCCATTCTGTTCGCCAAGGCCTACGAGTTGGCCGACAAGATGGGTCTGGGCAAGACCGTGCACGCCGGCGAGGCCGCCGGTCCGGACCGGATCTGGGAAGCCATCGACAACTTGTCGCCGCACCGCATCGGCCACGGCACCAGCGCCGGCCGCGACCCCGCGTTGCTGCGGCGGCTGGCCGCCGACGGAGTCGTGGTCGAATGCTGCCTGACCTCCAACGTCCACACCGGCGCCATCGATCGCTATGCCGACCACCCGCTGGCGAAGTTCCTGGACGCGGGCGTCAAAGTGGCGCTGTGCACCGACAATCCCACCGTCTCGCGCACCAGTCTGGCGCGCGAGTACGAAATTGCCATGGATACCTTCGGGTTCA
>JAQULN010000180.1 GCA_028718575.1 Candidatus Krumholzibacteriia bacterium
AGAACGCGTCGATCAGGCCATCGTCAACCTCCTGCTCGGACCAGCCGCTGTACAGCTCGTCGACGTTGACGTTCTGGTCGCGGAGATCCTCCGCTCGGATGCCCAGGGCGTCGGCCTTGCAGCGCGCGTTGATGTCCTTGGACAGGAATACGACGTCGTGGCCGCGCTCACGGAGCGCCAATGCGGTGGCCAGGATGCGGTTGTCCGGCACCGAGCGGTCCATGCCGTCGGGAAGTCGACTGACGAAACTGTCGATCAGGACGAACAAACTGCCGCCGCCGGCGAGCCGGACGCCCTGGCTGAGCGAGCGGCCGTCCCGCAGACTGTCGAGCATGCGCGCCACGCGGCGCGCGTTGCGCGCTCGCTCGTCGTTGCCCCGCTTGAACCGGTCGAGTTCTTCCAGCACGTCCACGGTCAGGATGACATTGTCCTCGGCGAAGGCGTGCAGCGCATTGGCATCGTGCAGCAGGACGTTGGTGTCGAGAACGTAGCAGAGTCCTTTGAGCGCGGGCGGACTACCGCTGTTCGGCAGAAGTGTTGCGTCGACGGCCATACCGCCTCCTACGGTTGAAACGAACTCCCCGTCCAGGTATCGGCGCGAACCGGCGCGAGTTTAACGCTCGGCGGCGGGGCTGTCGCGGGCGAATATCGCCGGCCGCCGCTCGATTCTGCGCCGGCGGTTGCCCGACGCTGCGGCAGCCGCTAGCATGCCGATAGGCTCAGGGGACGCGTGCGCCGCCGCGCCCCGACAGGGAGGTCGCCCGTATGCTTCTGTCTTGCTCGCTGCTTGTGTTCCTGCTTGTGCCGGCGTCGGCAGCCGCCGAGGCGGCGGTGTGCTGGCCGCTCGAGATGCCGACCCGCTACCTGACTGGCAATTTCATGGAGCCGCGCGGCGGTCGCTTCCACGCCGGACTCGACTTGAAGACCAATAGCCGTACGGGTTACGCGGTGCGCGCGGCGGCGGACGGTTGGATCAGCCGGGTACGCGTCAGCGCCCACGGGTATGGCCAGGCCCTCTATTTAACCGCCCCCGACGGCACGGTCTATGTCTACGCGCATCTCGAACGCCTCCGGGACGATCTGCGACGACGGGTCCAGGCTCGCCAACACGAGCTGGGCGGGTACGAGGCGGACCTCTGGCTGGCGCGCGGCGAGGTGCCGGTGCATTGCAGGGACGTGCTGGCGCTCTCGGGCCAGAGCGCGGCCGCAGGCCCGCACCTGCACTTCGAGGTGCGCGGCCCCGATGGTCAACCGCGCGATCCGCTGGCCCACGGTTTCGCCGTCGGCGACGCGCTGCCGCCGGAGATCCTGGCGGTGCGGGTCAGCACGACGGCCGCCGCGGCCCCGCGGAGCTGGCGCTACGGCGACGGGACGACGCCGCTCGGCGGCTCGCTGCCGGATCTGCGCCTCGACGGCGCCCCGATCTTCGTCAGCGCCTTGATCGTCGACCGCAGCGATCGTCAGCGCCATCGCCTCGGCCCCTGGCGCGTCAGTCTGCTGGCCGACGACGAAGAGGTCTTCCGCGTCGTCAACGACAGTCTGCGCTGGCAGCACGCCCACCACCAGCGGCTGGAGTTCGTCACGACCCCGCTCGGTCAGGAACTCTGGCTGTGGAAAGACGAGCGCAACACGGTGCCGGGACGCGCGGCGCACGATTTCCTGCGCGAGGGCCGCTGGCCGCCGGGCGAGCATCGCCTGCGCCTGGTCGCGGACGATCGCGCCGGGAACCGCGCTGAGGTGTCTTGGCGGCTCTTGATCGGCGCCGACCAGGGCGCGAGCGACGACGCCGTCGGGCGCGGACGCGGCTGGACGCAAGATGGCGACGTTCGGCTCGCTCCGTGGCTCGTCGACGAAACAGAATCGCCGGAATACGAGGGTACCGCGGCGTCCGGCGAACTGCAGTGGCGGTGCGGCGACCTGCGCGACCCCGTACCGGAACGCTTCTGGCGCCTTTCCGGCCTGCGCCCGGTCGGGTCGGCGGTGCAATATCGCACCGCCAGCGGCCTGGCCTTGCTCGCGGCAGTCACGGTGCCACTACCCGAGCCGGCGCTGGGTCCAGTGCCCGTTGGCGACGATCCGGCGCTCGCCATCTATCGCCTGCAGAAGCGCGCCTGGGTCTACGCGGCGCCGGTCCAGACCGTCACCGGCGGGTTGTCGGTCCGGCTCGACCAGCCGGGCGTCTACCGGTTGCTGCGCGACGACGCCGCGCCAGTGATCGCCACCGCCGCCGTCGAACGCGAGCTGACGCGCCGGCCGGCCGTCGCGCGCCACGGCATCAGTCTTTCGCGCTGGCCGCTCGTCAAGGTGCCGGTCGCCGACCATGGCAGCGGGATCGCCTGGCACACGGTTGCCGTCCGCATCGACGGCGAGTCGATCATCGCCGAACCGGATCCGCCGCGCGATCGGCTCCTGATCGAACTGCCCGACGACCTCGCGCCCGGCCGCTACGACGTGCGGATCACGGCGGCTGACCGGGCCGGCCATCGTGCGCAGGCGCAGATCACGTTGCGGCTCTGGCTGGAGGCGGCGGAAAAGACCGCATCAGCGGAATCAGCGGAATCAGCGCGCTGACCGCCACGCGCGGTTGCAGGCCAGGCGCACGCAGCGGTTTACGGAACGGCGGGCGGTTGGTATGCTGACCTCGACCCCGGCAGTGGTAGGGCGGGGCCATGCCGTTATCGATCGCCAGGACCAAGGAAGAGCGGTTCATGCCTGAACAGCAGTTCGTCCACCTGCACAACCATTCCGACTACAGCCTGCTGGACGGCGCGATGAAGATCAAGGCCATGGTGCAGAAGGCGGCCGCTTGCGGCCAGCCCGCCCTGGCCCTGACCGATCACGGCAATCTATTCGGCGCGGTCGAATTCTATCTGGCCTGCCGCCGGGAGGGAATCAAGCCCATCCTCGGCATGGAGGCCTACGTGACGCGCGACCTGCACGACCGCTCCGGCCGCGACGCTGCGCGCAACCATCACACGGTGCTGTTGGCGGCGGACCAGACCGGTTGGCGCAACCTGATCAAGCTCGCCAGCGCGGCGTACCTGGAGGGTTTCTACTACAAGCCGCGCATCGACCTGACGCGGCTCGCCGCGCACAGCGGCGGATTGCTTGCGTTGAGCGCGTGTGCGGGCGGCGCGCCCAGCAGCGCGCTCGTGCGCGACGATGTGCCGGCTGCGATCAAGGCAGCGGGTGCGTATCGCGATATCTTCGGCCCGGATCGCTACTTCCTTGAGATCCAGAACCACGGTCTGCCGGAGGAGGAACGGATTCGCAACCTCATGCCGGCGGTGGCGCGGGATCTGGGGCTGGAGATCGTGGCGACCAACGACTGCCATTTCCTCGAGCGCGCGCACCACGAGGCGCATGACATCCTACTCGCGATCCAGACGGGCAAGACCCTGGAGGATCCGGGACGCTGGCGGTCGGCGACGCCGGAAGTCTACTTCAAGACCACGCAGGAGATGGCGGCGCTGTTCGCCGATTGGCCGGCGGCGCTGGCCAACACCGCGCGGATCGCCGACATGGTCGACTTGGATCTGGAACTGCACAAGATGCTCCTACCGGCGTTCCCGCTGCCGGCGGGCTTCGCGTCGCCCGAAGACTATCTCACGCATCTGGCGCGCCAGGGACTGCGCGAGCGCTACCGCGAGATCACGCCCGACCTGGAAGATCGACTCGAATACGAACTGGGCATCATCCGCAAGACAGGCTATACGGGCTATTTCCTGATCGTCTGGGACTTCATCGACGCCGCGCGCCGCATGGGCATCCCGGTCGGCCCGGGTCGCGGCTCAGCCGCCGGCAGCCTGGTTTGCTACTGCACGCGGATCACGGACATCGATCCGGTAGCCCATCAGCTTCTGTTCGAACGCTTCTTGAATCCCGAGCGCATCTCGATGCCGGACATCGACGTCGATTTCTGTTTCGAGAAACGGCCGGAAATCATTCGCTACGTCGAGCAGAAATACGGTCGCCAGAACGTCTCTCAGATCATCACCTTCGGGACGATGGCCGCCCGCGCCGTGCTCAAGGACGTGGCGCGGGTCCTCGGCGTCGGCTTCCAGGAGGCTGATCGGATCAGCAAGCTGGTTCCCGAGGAACTCGGCATCACGTTGAGCCGGGCGATCGAGGAAGCGCCTGGTCTCAAGGAGCTCGCCGCCGAGTCGCCGCTCTACGCGAAGCTGCTGCGCAACGCGCAAGTGCTGGAGGGCTTGAACCGCCAGCCGGGGATCCATGCCGCCGGCGTGTTGATCACGCCTTCGCCGCTGATCGAGCACGTGCCGCTCTACCGCAGCAGCAAGGGCGACATCACGACGCAGTTCGACATGCGGATGAGCGAAGAACTGGGTCTGTTGAAGATGGACTTCCTGGGGCTGCGCACCCTGACCGTGATCGACCACGCCCTGCGGCTGGTGCGCGAGACGCAGGGCACGGCGCCCGCGGCCGCGGAGATTCCGACCGACGATCCCGCCACGTTCCAGCTCTTGCGGGAAGGTCGCACCGTCGGCGTCTTCCAGCTCGAGAGCAGCGGCATGCAGGAACTGGTGCGCAAGATGCAGCCGACTTGCTACGCGGACATCACGGCCGTCAACGCGCTCTACCGGCCGGGGCCGTTGGGCGCCGGCATGGACCAGGTCTTCGTGGACCGCAAACACGGCCGCAAGCGCATCGAATACAAACACCCCGACCTCGAACCCATTCTCCGCGACACCTACGGCGTGATCCTGTACCAGGAGCAGGTCATGCAGATCGCGTCGCAGCTCGGTGGCTTCACCCTCGGGCAGGCCGACAAGTTGCGCAAAGCGATGGGCAAGAAAAAAGCCGACATCATGGCCGAGATGCGGACCATGTTCCTGGCCGGAGCGATCCAACGCGGCTATGGCGCCCAGATCGCGGCGGCGGTCTTCGAGGAAATGGCTTTTTTCGCGCAGTACGGCTTCAACAAGAGTCACTCGGCAGCGTACGCGTTGCTCTCCTTGCAGACGGCCTGGCTGAAAGCCAATCACCCGGCCGAGTTCATGGCGGCTACGCTCAGCAGCGAAATGCGCAAGGCCGAACGAATCATCCACCTCATCGACGAATGCAAAGCCATGGGGCTGGCGATCAAGCCGCCCAGCCTCCAGCAGCCGCGCGCCGAGTTCGGCGTCGATCGCAACGGCGCGATCCTGTTCGGGATGGGAGCGGTCAAGGGAGTCGGCACTGCGGCGATCGAGGCGATCAAGGCGGCGGCGGCGCAGCTCAAGCGGCCGTTCGCAGACCTCTTCGATCTCTGCGGCAACGTCGACTTGCAGAAGGTCAACCGGAAAGTGCTCGAGAGCCTGATCCATGCCGGTGCGCTCGACTGCCTGCCGGGCGACCGCGCGACGCTGGTCGCGAATCTCGACCGTGCCCTGGCACACGGCCAAAAGGCGGCCCGCGACCGCGATGGTGGGCAGACGAACTTGTTCGGGGCGCAGTGGGCGCAGGCGTCGTTCAAGCCGGTCCTGCAACCGGCGGCGCCCTATGATCCGCTCGTTCTCTTGTCCTATGAGCGCCAGGCGCTGGGGTTCTTCCTGTCCGGCCATCCATTCCACGAATACCGCGAGTTGATCGCCTGCCTGCCGGTCACCACGACGGCGGCGGCGGCCGGCCGCGGCGAAGGTGCCTGGGTCGATCTGGTCGGCGTGGTGACGAGCTTCCGCACGCCGCGCGACAAGCACAAGCGGGTCTACGCGCGCGCCCATTTCGAGGATCAGAGCGGCATGATCGAGGTCGTGGTCTACGCGCGGCTGTATGCCGAAGCGGCCGCGCTGGTGGCGAGCGACTCCATCCTCGCCGTCGGCGGCCGCGTCCAGATCAAAGGCGACGGCACCCGGGAGATCGTGGCCGAACGCGTCACCCGGATCGACGAGGTGCTGGGCTGCTGGACGCGGGAGATCCTGCTGGACGTCGACCTGGCGGCCATGGGCCAGCGCGGACTTGATCGTCTGGGCGAGATGCTCGCACGCTATGACCAGCCGCAGCCGCTGGCGTCGCTGGCTGCCGACGCGGGAGCGACGGAACCGGCGGCACCGGGGGAGACGGAGGCGCCGGACCAAGCCGCAAGCCCGGCCGCGCGGGCCGAGACGGAGTCGCGCGGCGACACCGCCGCGGGCGGCAGCGAACCGTTGGCTCTGCCGCTACCGGTCTTGATCGACGCGCAGCGCAGCGGGCGGCGGTGGTTGCTGCAATGCGGTCGCCGGATGGCTATGACGCGAGCCAGCATGCGGGCGCTGCGCGGCGTGGAGGGTTTGCGGGGCATCCGGCTCGATGTCAAACTGCCAGCGCCGCCGCAGCGCG
>JAQULN010000181.1 GCA_028718575.1 Candidatus Krumholzibacteriia bacterium
CCCGCGCAACGGTCACCATCCACTTGGCGGACCGTCTCGACGCCACGAGCGAGCGCTGTCTGTGGCACCTGCCCCGCGCCCACTACCTGGAGGCCTGGGGCGACGCGCTCGCCGTCGACGGGAGCTTGCTCGCCGTGCAACCGTTGATCGAACCGCTGCACGGCGGCCGCTCCGAGCTGGAACTACTGGCCTTGCTGGCGGGCGACCCGGCACCGCGCGGCTACGACCTCGTGCGCACCACCTTCCACCAGAGGGCCGGCGGCAGGGGGCAGGCGCCGACCACCAGCCCGTCCTTCGAGGCGGACTGGCGGCGTTTCCTGCACGATGGTTTCACACCGGTGTCCGCCGCGGCCGCCCAGACGCCAGCGTTGACCGGCGCCGGCCTCTCACTCGCGGCCGCGGCCGCGCCCAACGACGAGAACCTCGAGTTGGTGATCGCCCCCGATCCGCGCCTCGGCGACGGCCGCTTCGCCGACAACGCCTGGCTGCAGGAGTTGCCCGACTTCGCCACCAAGGTGGTCTGGGACAATGTGGCGGCTCTGAGCCCGGCCACCGCGGCTGCGCTGCGCATCGCGCACGGCGATTTGCTGGAACTGGAGTACGCGGGGCAAAGGCAGCGAATGCCCGCCTATGTCTTGCCCGGCCATGCCGCCGCCACGGTCACGGTCACGCTCGGGTACGGCCGCCGCGACTGCGGCCGCGTGGGCCGCGGGGTGGGCCATGACGCGTACGCGCTGCGCGTCGCCGCCGCCCCACACGGCGGCATCGGCCTGAAGATCACCAAAACGGGGCATCGCTATGCGCTGAGTTGTACGCAGGATCACCACGCGATCGATCCGATCGGCTACCAGGAGCGCGAACGCCGCGTCGGCTCGCTGGTGCGACAGGCCGATCTCGACCATTACCTAGCGCACCCGGATTTCGTCGATCACCTCGGGGTCCATCATCCGCCGTTGGTCTCACTGTGGACCGAGAAGGAGTACACCGGCCACAAGTGGGGCATGGCGATCGATCTCTCTGTGTGCATCGGCTGCAACGCCTGCCAGGTCGCGTGCCAGGCGGAGAACAACATCCCGGTCGTCGGCAAGGACGAGGTGGGCCGCAGCCGCGAGATGAGCTGGATCCGCATCGACCGCTACTTCCAGGGCGACCCGGAGAATCCGGAGATCGCTGCCCAACCGATCGCCTGTGCGCATTGCGAGCTGGCCCCCTGCGAACAGGTCTGCCCCGTGGCAGCGACGGTGCACACCGAGGAAGGCCTCAACGCGATGGTATACAACCGCTGCGTCGGCACCCGCTACTGCGCGAACAATTGCCCGTACAAGGTCCGCCGCTTCAACTTCTTCAACAACATCAAACAGATCAGCGAAACCGAGAAGATGCGGCTGAATCCCCAGGTCACCGTGCGATCGCGCGGGGTGATGGAGAAGTGCACCTACTGCGTGCAGCGCATTGAGACCGCCAAGATCGCGGCCAAGAACGAACGGCGGCCGTTGCGGGACGGCGAGATCACGCCGGCCTGCGCGCAGACCTGCCCCACCGAGGCCATCGTCTTCGGCGACCTGAACGATCCGCAGAGCCGGGTGAGCCGGGCCCGCGCCGAGAAGCGCAGCTACGACCTGCTAGCGTACCTGAACATCAAGCCGCGCACCAGCTACCTGGCGCGCATCCGCAATCCGCATCCGCGGCTGGCGTCGCACGGCGAAGAGGCCGGCCGCCCCAGCGGCCACAAGCAGACCGGAGCCTGACGCATGCACCGCGCCATCGCCCTCGGCGAACATGACAACACGGCCTACGTCCCGGGCCGGCCCACCGAGTTGATCCTCGACGGCCACACGTTCACCAGCGTGACCGACACGGTCTGCGGTATCGTCGAGGCGCCGCGGCCGCCGCGGGCCTGGTACATCGCGTTCGCGGTAACGGTTTCGCTGACCGTGATGCTGTTTGCGATGCTCTACCTGCTGATCACGCGGGGCATCGGCGTTTGGGGCGTCAACAGCACGGTGGGTTGGGGCTGGGCCATCGTGAATTTCGTGTTCTGGGTGGGTATCGGCCACGCCGGCACGCTGATCTCGGCGATCCTGTTCTTGCTGCGCCAGAAGTGGCGCACGTCGATCAACCGCTTCGCCGAGGCGATGACCATCTTCGCGGTCGTGTGCGCCGGTATCTTTCCGGCAATCCACGTCGGCCGCGTCTGGGCCGTGCACTGGCTCTTTCCGCTGCCCAACTACCACGCCATGTGGCCCAACTTCCGCAGCCCGCTCTTGTGGGACGTGTTCGCCGTGGGCACCTACGCCACGGTCTCGCTGCTCTTCTGGTATACCGGCATGGTGCCCGACCTCGCGACCTTGCGCGACCGCGCCCGCACGAAGTGGCGGCAGATCATCTACGGCATCTTCGCGATCGGCTGGCGGGGCAGCCACCGCCACTGGCATCGCTTCGAGAAGGCGTACCTGATCCTGGCGGGACTCGCGACGCCGCTCGTCTTGTCGGTCCATTCGGTCGTGAGCTTCGATTTCGCGGTTTCGATCATCCCGGGCTGGCACACGACGATCTTCCCGCCCTACTTCGTCGCCGGCGCGGTGTTCTCGGGCTTCGCGATGGTCGGTACGCTGCTGGTGCCGGCGCGCCAGTGGTTCGGCCTCAAGCCGTTCATCACGCGGCACCACCTCGACAACATGAACAAGATCATCCTGGCGACAGGCAGCATGGTCGGCTACGCCTACGCCATGGAGTTCTTCATCGCCTGGTACGGCGGCAACGCGTTCGAGAGCTTCGCTTTCGTCAACCGCGCCTTCGGTCCTTACGCCTGGGCCTACTGGATCATGATCTCCTGCAACGTGATCTCGCCGCAGCTCTTCTGGTTCAAGCGCATCCGCACCTCGCTGCCGGCGATGTGGATCATCTACATCTTCGTGAACATCGGCATGTGGTTCGAGCGCTTCGTGATCACGGTGACGTCCTTGAGCCGCGACTTCCTGCCCTCGAGCTGGGCCTACTACAAGCCGACCACCGTCGATATCCTGACGTTCGTCGGGAGCTTCGGCCTCTTCTTCACGCTAGTGCTGCTGTTTGTGCGCTACCTGCCGATGGTCGCGATGGCCGAAGTCAAGACCGTGATGCCGGCCGCCAGCGCGCACGGCGGACCGGCACACCCGGTCGGCGACTACCACGGTGACATCCCGCAAGACAACCTTGACCGCAGCAAGGAGGCGCACTGATGCACGGCCTCGTGGTCGAGTTCGATGATCCCCGGCGGTTGGTGGCCGCCTGCGCCAAGGTGCGCGAAGCAGGCTATCGGCGCTGGGATGCCCACACGCCGTTTCCGATCCACGGCATGGACGCCGCCATGGGCATCCGCGGCACCCGGCTGCCCTGGCTGGTGCTGGCTGGCGGGGCGGCCGGACTGGGCGCCGCACTGTTGATGATCTGGTGGATGAACGCCATGGACTATCCCCTGAACATCAGCGGCAAGCCGCTCTTCGGGCTGCCGGCCGCGATCCCGGTCGCGTTCGAGCTGACTGTGCTGTTCAGCGCGTTCGCCGCGTTTCTGGGCATGTGGATCGCCAACGGCCTGCCCCGCTTGCACCACCCGCTGCTGCAGCATGAGCCGTTCCGGCGCGCGACCAGCGATCGTTTCTTCATCGTCATCGAAAGCACAGACCCCCGTTTCGACCCGCAGGCGACCCGCGCGTTGCTTGCGTCGCTTGGCGGCCTGGCGGTCACCGAGGTCCAGGAGCAGATCCACGAGGAGGGCGCCGGCCGATGATGATTCCCCGCCCGCTGTTGTTCATCCTGTTGATCCTCGCGGCGCTCTCGCTGCTGCCGATGGCCTGCGTCCTCAAGAACTGGCACGACCCGGCCAAGACGTCGCCGCGGATCCAAATCAACCCGGACATGGACCAGCAGCCGAAGTTCAAGGCGCAGACCGCCAATCCGTTCTTCGCCGACGGACGGGCCATGCGCGTGTGGCCGGCCGGCACCGTCCCGCGCGGCCAATTGCGCGGCGACGACCGTTATTACCGCGGGCTCGAACCCGACAGCACGTTCACCGCGGTCTTTCCCGTGCCGGTCAGTGAGGAATTGCTGGCCCGCGGCCGCGAACGCTACGACATCTTCTGCGCCACTTGCCACGGCCTCGGCGGCGCGGGCGACGGCGTCACACACCGCCGGGCCGAGCACCTCGCTCAGGGCACCTGGATTCCGCCGACGGACCTGGCCAGCCAGACCGTGGTCGAGCGCAGCCACGGCCACCTCTACAACTCGATCGCCAATGGCATCCGCAACATGCCGGCCTACGGCCACCAGATTCCCCCCGCCGACCGCTGGGCCATCGTGGCTTATGTGAGGGCGCTGCAGCGGGCCCGCAACGCAAACCTGGACGATGTTCCCGACGAGCACCGGCGCGCGCTGCGTTGAGCGTCCGTTCCGGCCGCGAACCGGCCGAGCCGAGGAGCCGCCACCGTGACTGAGCCGCAGATCCCGAAATTGACCGACACCCTGATCGAGCTGGGCGGCCTCGGCACGCGCCTGTGGCGGGGCGGCCTGATCGTGGGGTTGGCCGCCCTGGCCGGCGCGCTGGCGCTCGGCCTCGCGGCCGGCGACCACCTGCGCCACTTCTCGTTCAGCTGGCTGGTCAGCTTCGCCTTCTTCCTGAGTCTCAGCCTCGGCGCGCTGGTGTTCCTGCCGATCCAGTTCGTGACGCGCGCGAGCTGGTCGGTCGTGATCCGCCGCCTCGTCGAGGTCATGGCGATGGCGTTGCCGTTTCTGGCGCTGCTGCTCTTGCCGGTGCTGTTGAACTTGCGACAGGTCTACGAATGGGCGAGTCCGCAGCCGCAGCACCTGACGCCCGAACTGGCCGCGCACAAGGCGCCGTTTCTGAACCCCGTATTTTTCGTGGTCCGCTGGGTGGTCAACTTCGCGATCTGGACCTGGCTGGCCCTCTTCTACTGGCGCACGAGCCGGCGGCAAGACCGCACCGGCGACCAGGCGCTCACCTTGCGCATGGTCAACCGTTCGGGACCGGCGTTGATCCTCTTTGCACTGACCTGCAGCCTGGCTGCCATGGACCTCTTGATGACCCTGGACCCCGCCTGGTTCAGCACGATCTTCGGCGTCTACTTCTTCGCCGGCGGGTTCGTGGCGTTCCACGCTGCGCTCACGCTGATCACCATGGGGCTGCAACGCACCGGCCGCCTGCAGCGCCTAGTATCCGCCGAACACTTCCACGACTACGGCAAGCTGATGTTCGCCTTCACGTTCTTCTGGGCTTACATCGCGTTCAGCCAGTACATGCTGTACTGGTATGGAAACATCCCCGAGGAAACCTTGTGGTACCTGGTGCGCCAGAGCTCCGGCTGGGGCGCCATCGGCCTGCTGCTGGCCGGCGGAGCCTTCTTCGTGCCGTTCCTCGGCTTGATCTCCCGTTTCGCCAAACGCAATCGCAAACTGCTCGCCTTCTGGGCGGCGTGGATCCTCGTCATGCAGTGGTTCAACTTGTACTGGGTGGCGATGCCGGTCTTCAGCCCCGACCATGTGCCCTTGGGCCTGCTCGACGCACTGTGTCTGCTGTCGGTCGGTGGCTTCTGGCTGGCCGTCATCGCCAAGCTGGGCGCGGTCGCGAGCCTGGTCCCGGTGAACGATCCCCGTTTGCCGGAGTCTCTGGGTTTCGAGAACGCCTGATGCACAACGTCTGATCGCAAAGGACCGACGACCATGGCCGCAGCCCGGGACAACCTCGACAACGGTCTGATCCTGACCATCGGCGTCGTGCTGGTGGTGCTCGTCTTTGCGCTGATCCTGCTTTTGCAGGCCTGGTTCTTCAAGGCCCAGCACGACGAGCACGTGCGCAAGGTGATCGAGCCGCGCAGCGAGCAGCTCGCCTCGCAGCTGGCGGCCCAGCAGGAAACGCTGCACCGCTACCGGCTGGTCGACAGCGCCGCCGGCCGTGTTGCGATCCCGATCGAGCGGGCGATGCAATTGATTGTGCGCGAGGGACTCTGACCCGCGATCGCCGGACGATGATCGTCCCGGCAGAACAAGGAGCTTGCGATGGCGCGTTCGACCCAGCCGCCCGGCGCGCGACAGCGGCGGCGCCTCCAGGCGATCTGCGGCCTGCCGGCCGGCATCCTGGCGTGCCTCGCCGCGGGCGGCCTCGCGGCGGCGCCGGCCGCGGCGCAGTCGCATTTGCAGAACACCGACGGCCGCGGCGAGCCCTTGCCGGCCGAACTGGAGGGAGTCGGCGTCACCGAACAGCTCGGCTCCCAGGTGCCGTTGGAGCTGCTCTTTAGAGACGAATCAGGCCAGGAGATGCAGAA
>JAQULN010000182.1 GCA_028718575.1 Candidatus Krumholzibacteriia bacterium
ATATCGAGCATAGCAGCCGAGGTCTCCAGCGCCAAGAGCCGCTTGCGCAGCCAAGACGCCCCCGGATAACCCCGGAAGCAACGCGCGATGTGCTTGCGCAGCGCCAGGCAACCGTAGCGCTCGCCGCGCTGCGCCACCTCGAGGCGCAGGTGCCGGGAGGTCACGTCGCACATCTGCGCGAACGACGGCGGCTGCCAGGGTTCGCCGAGGTCCGCCGCGCGCATTTCGCCGAAGAGCCACGGATTGCCGATCGCGCCGCGGGCCACCATCGCGGCGTGGCAGCGGGTGTGCGCGCAGAGCGCGCGGTAACTCGCGCCGTCGGTGACATCGCCGTTACCGACGACCGGGATCTCCAAGAGGTCGACCAGGTGGGCGATCGTATCCCAGTCGGCGCGCCCGCCGTATTTCTGGGCGCGGGTCCGACCGTGCAGCGTGACCCAGACACAGCCGAGTTCCTGCAGCATGAGGCCGACCTCGGCGTAATTGACGCTCGCTGCGTCCCAGCCGCTGCGGATCTTGGCCGACACCGGCAGCGGCGCCGCCGCAGCGATCACCTGCCGGGCGACCTCTCCCAAGAGCGGCAGATCGGCCAACAGCGCGCTGCCGCCGCATTTCCTCACAACTTTTTTGGCCGGGCAGCCGAAGTTGAGGTCCAGCACGTCCAGGCGCCGGTCGCGCAAGAGCGCCGCAGCGGCGGCCATATGTTCGGGATTACTGCCAAAAATCTGAATGCCGACCCAGCCGTCCTCGCCGTCGGTATCGAGCAGCCGCCAGGTCTGCTCGTTTTGGTAGTAGAGGCCGCTCGCCGAGGTGAACTCGCAGAACCCCATATCGGCCCCATGCTCGCGGCAGATGGTCCGAAAGGGGCGGTCGGTCACCCCGGCCATCGGCGACAGCAGGCGGCGGACCCTGGCAAACCAGGCGATACGCGGATCCAGGCGAACAGGCTTGCGGTCGAGCAAGATCAACTCCTGAATATGGTTACACTCTACGGCCCGGTACCCCGGATTATTCATGAAGGACCGGCTGCGAAAGGTCAAATGCTTGCCAGGACGCGCGTTCTCGGATCGGCTCGGTCAACGTACCGCCTCGGGTACGCCTCCCGCGCCGATCCTTGCGAGCCAGCGTCCTGGCAAGCATTTTCCACTTTCTCGCGGCGGTCCTTCATGAATAATCTGGGGTAAGATAGCATCGACAGCTCAACAGAAGCCAGTTTGGTGTAATTTCGGTAATTTTCTCATAATATCGCAGTATTCCCGTTGATCGTAAAATGCAGACTGTGGTACACTGTAGTCGCTCGGTGGCAGTGTGCGCAGCACGACTGCCATTTGTAACGCGAATGGGATTCCAAACAAGGAGATGAAACGATGAAGAAGTTAACGCTGATATTTGGCGTCATGGCTCTCATCGCCTTGCCGGCCCTCGCCGCTGACGGCATCGTCGGCAAGAACGGCGAAACCGCGCCCCTCAGTGACATCCCGGCTCAGCCAAGCGACGGCTCCCGCGATTACACCGTGTTCTACAACACGGGCGGCGCCCTCGACACGCCGGCCACCACCGCCGGCTCGGACACGGGCTGGGCTGCCTACTTCATGGCCACCTGGGTCAATGACACCGGCGAGGACATCCTGCTGGTCGAGTTCGGCTGGCCCTGCAACGGCGAAGGCGGCCAGAAGCATTGGTACTACTGGCTGAGCGAGACCCTGCCCGGCTCCGTCGCCACGGCGCATGCCTCCGGCATGTACACGATCGCCGACCCCGTGTATTCGTCGCCTCCCACGGTGTACAGCTATGTCGACGTGGAAGCCGCCAACCTCGTCGTTCCGGCCGGCGCCCGCATCTACTGGGGTTATGAACTGCCGACGCCGGGACTCGGCGGCCAGATTACCGCCAACGGCGTGGTCACCTGGGGCTGGTACGAAGGAGCCTGGGACCCGGACGATGCCTGGGGCCGTACGATGTTGCTGCAGCTCAAGGGCCGCAGTCTCATCATCTCCACGGAGAACAGCACCCTCGGCCAAGTCAAGAACCTCTTCCGCTAGGTTTTCCTGCGGCTGACGCCATCAGCTGACCACAAGGAGCCCCGCCCACCCGGGCGGGGCTCTCGTGTTTGGATGCCGATCGATCGCCGTGCCGGGCGACCAATCCGCCCGCGACAAACCGATCTACTTGTAGTGCGCGAACAGCTCGTGCAGATCCTTGTAGCGGCCGACCCGCTGCTCCATGGCGGCGAGCCTCTCGTCCATGGTTTCCCGTCGCTCCTGGTAGACGACGCCGGTCCAGAAGGTCGCGGTATCCAGCGCGATCTCCATACCGCGCAGCCGATTGCTCTTGTCCCAGTCAGCGGGCAAGGGCTTGACGATCTCACTCATGGTCTTGGCGGTGACTTCGCGGTTCATCGAAACGCACGGCGAGAAGATGTGCAGCACGGAGAAACCCTTATGCTTCAACGCCGCGACGAACATCTCCTTGAGCTCTTTCGGCTTACCGCTGTAACCGCGGGCCACGAAGCTGGCGCCGTAAGCCAGGAGCATGAGCAACGGGTTCACGGGATCCTCGACGTAGGCATAGGGCGCGGTCTTGCTCTTCATGCCCAGCGGCGAGGTCGGCGAACTCTGGCCCTTGGTCAGGCCATAGATCGAGTTGTCGATCAGGATGTAGGTCAGGTCCACGTTCTTGCGGGCCACGTGCGGCAGGTGGCCGCCGCCGATGCCGAGGCCGTCGCCGTCGCCGCCGACAGCGATGACCAGTAGATCGGGCCGGGCGATCTTGACGCCGGCCGCCGTCGGCACGGCGCGGCCGTGCACGCCGTGGAACCCGTACGTGTTGCAGAAGTAGGGGAAGCGGCCGGAACAGCCGATGCCCGAGACGATGACCGTGTCCTTCGGTTGCGCCTGGATCTCCGCCAGGGCTTGGTAGAAGGGGGTGATCACGCCGTAGTCGCCGCAACCGGCGCACCAGATGGGCTTGAGGTCGGCTTTATAGTCGGCGACCTTCAGGACCATGTCGCTCATCACAGTTCCTCCTTGATCGCCGCATAAAGCTCCTCGGCGGTAAACGGCACGCCGTGAGCCTTGTGGATCTCGATCGGTTTGATCCCGAACTTGGCCTTCAAGAAGTGGGCGTACTGTCCGGTGTAGTTCTCCTCCGGCACGATCAACTTGCGCAGCGGGCCGAGGAACTGGCGAATGCGCCACTCGTTCAGCGGCGAGAGGATGCGCGGGTGCAGATGGGCTACCCGCAAACCCGTGTCTTCTTCGATCATGTCCAGCGACTCGGCGATGGCGCCGTAGGTGCTGCCCCAGCCGATGACGCCGACCTCGGCCTCCTCGGGCTCGAACTCCTCGACCTTGGCCTGCTGCACGACGCGGCGGCCGAGGGTCTTGAGCTTGCGGAACCGCTTGTCGGTCATCAGTTCGTGGTTGGCCGGCGTGTAGTTCGGCGCGCCGGTCTCGTTGTGCTCCAGGCCGGTGCTCATGTACGGCAGGTCGTGGATCCCCGGGATCGGCATCGCGCTGATGCCGGTGTCGGTGACCTCGTACCGGCGGAACCCCTCGCGCGGCGTTCCCGGTTGGGGCACCAGGCGTTCGCCCAGCTCGACACCGGTCAGATCCGGCGTCGGGATGTTCTGGCTCGTGTAGGCCAGGGCCTGGTCGGTCAGCAGGATCACCGGCAATTGGTATTTTTCGGCGATGCGCACGGCGCGGATGGTCTGCCAGAAGCAGTCGTAGATGCCCAACGCAGCCATGATGCAACGCGGCGACTCGCCGCTGGTGCCGTAGATGGCGAACTTGAGATCCGATTGTTCTGTTTTGGTCGGCAAACCGGTGCTCGGCCCGCCGCGCATCACGTTGACGATGGTGATCGGGCACTCGGTCATGGACGCGAGGTTCAACGTCTCGCTCATCAGCGACAGACCGGGCCCGCTGGTGGCGGTCAGGACGCGCTTGCCGGCGAAGCTGGCGCCGATGCCGGCGGCCAGAGTGGCGATCTCGTCTTCGAACTGTACAGCATGACCACCATACTTCGGCAGTTCGCGGCACAGGAACTCGAAGACCGGCGTGGCCGGCGTGATCGGATAGCCGGGCACGAAATCGACCTTGGCCGCGATCGCGCCGAGGGCTACCGCTTCGTTGCCGGTCACCAGGATCTGGTCGCGATCCGGTTGGCGCTGGAACGGCTTCTGGATGTCGTGCAGGTTGGCGGCGGCGAACTTGTAGCCGGCCTGGATCGCGCCGATGTTCTTGTTGACGATTTCGTCGCCCTTGCGGCCGAAGAACTCGCGGATCAGTTCCGTGCCGTACTCGACCGGCGTGCCGAAGGCGTTGAGCAGCACGCCGACCGCCACCATGTTCTTGGCGCGCGTCGAGCCGGTGACTTCCGTGGAGATCGCCTCCAGCGGCATCTCGATGCGCCGCCGGCTGCCGAGGCGGTCGTCGAGGTTCACCACGGCGGGATCGTAGAGCAGGACACCGTCCGATTTGATGTTCTGCACGTAGGTGTGGTAAGCGATATGATTGACCGCACAGAGGATATCGACGGATTGCTTGAGCGAGCGCGCCTCCCCGTCGCTGGCCCGCAGCTGGAACATGGCCAGTCCGCCGCGCATCTCCGCCGGGAAGGTCCGGAACGCGTGGATGTTGAGTCCGCCGCGGACCACGGCTTTCGAGAGAATTTCGCCGCAGGAAATGATGCCTTCCCCGCCCTCGCCGCCGATCCTGACGACTAGATCCTGGGTAGCCAAAATGAACCTCCATGGGCGTGCCAACACGACAAGGAACGTCAACGGCGCTTTCGACCGGCGACCGTGTCTTCCCCTGGCTCTTGAATCGAGCTAAAGTAAGTACACGCCTCCGGCTTTCACAAAGCAAAAAGGGTCGCCGTCGCGCTGATGAACACCAATCACCCGTTTGCCACTCCGCACGTGTGCTTCGTCAACTCCTTGCGCGGCCTGGGCGGCGCCGAACTCTGGTTCCTGGCCGCCTGCCGGAACCTGCTGGCCCGCGGCGTCCAGGCCAGCCTGGTGGCCCAGCCCGGCAGCCGCTTGCTCGCCGGCGCCCGGGCCGAAGGACTGCCCGCCGCAGCTATCCCGATCCGCTGCGATGGTGCGTTTTGGACCCTGTACAAGCTCCAGCGCCATTTCCGCCGCACGAAGGTCACGGCGCTGGTGTGCAACCTGACCAAGGACCTCAAGGCGGCGGGCCTGGCGGGCCGCTGGGCCGGCGTTTCGGTGCGCTTGGCGAGCCGCGAGAGCGATTTCCCGCTCAAGGGCAACGCCTACTACCGGTGGTACTTCCGCCACGCCGCCACCGGCCTGCTGGTCAACAGCGAGGCGACCCGCCGCACGGTCCTTGCCAGCGCTCCCTGGCTGGACCCCGCCCGCGTGCACCTGCTCTACAAGGGGATCGACACCGGGCGGTTTCGCCCGTCCGACCCGCCGCCGTCTAGACGCCCGCCGGTGGTCGGCTTCGTGGGCCAGCTCATCGCCCGCAAAGGCCTCGACACGTTGATGGCCGCCTGGCAGCAGCTGGACGAAGCAGCGTGGCCGGCAACGCCCCCGCGTTTGCGCCTGGCGGGCGAGGGTTCCTTGCAGGCCGACATCGAACGCTGGCGCAGTCGCCTGCGGCGTCCCGCGTGCGTCGAACTGTGCGGCTTCCTGACCGACGTGCCCGCCTTCTGGGCCGAGTGCCGTTGCGCCGTGCTGCCGTCACGGTCGGAAGGTTTTGGACTCGCGGCCGCCGAAGCATCCGCTTGCGGCGTGCCGGTGATCGCGACCGCGGCGAGCAGTCTGCCCGAGATCGTCCACGCTGGGCGAACCGGCTTGCTGGTACCGGTCGACCGCCCGCGGAATCTCGCCGCCGCTTTGGCGCGTTTGCTCGGCGACGGACCCTTGGCCGACCGGTTCGGCGCCGAGGGCCGGCGCCTGATCGTCGGGGCCTTCGACGAACGGCTCTGCTGGCAACGACTGTGGGAACTGACCTGCCCGGAGGTGACGCGATGAGTGTGATCCAGGCCGCCGTCATCCAAACCGCGCCGGTTTTCGGCGCCTGCGAGAGGAACCTGCAGCAGGCGCTGCGCCTGATCCCGGCAAGCTGCGAGCTGGCGGTGCTGCCGGAACTCTGCACGACCGGCTATCAGTTCCAGAGCCGCGACGAACTGCGCGACCTGGCCGAATCGATCCCCGACGGCCGGACTTGCCGCATGCTCCGCGCGCACGCCGCCGCAACCGGCGCGACGCTCGTGGCCGGTCTCGCCGAGCGCGACGGCGAGCGTCTCTTCAACAGCGCGGTGCTCGTGCGCCCCGACGGCATGCT